>JAYUHJ010000412.1:0-3523 GCA_043767065.1 Hyphomicrobiales bacterium
CGAAGAGGACGACAGCAATCTCGGCGACTTCATCGAGGACCGCAACGCAGTGCTGCCGATCGACGCCGCGATCCAATCGAACCTGCGCGAGACGACGACACGGGTTTTGGCCTCGCTCACTCCGCGCGAGGAGCGCGTGCTCCGCATGCGCTTCGGCATCGGCATGAATACGGACCACACGCTCGAAGAAGTCGGCCAGCAGTTCTCGGTCACCCGCGAGCGTATCCGCCAGATCGAGGCCAAGGCGCTCAGGAAGCTGAAGCACCCGAGCCGGTCGCGGAAGCTGCGGAGCTTCCTGGATAATTGAGAAAAACAGGGGCCGCGCGAGCGGCCCTTCGCTTTTTCTCCCGGCACTTGTAGAATGCGCAAGCTGCGTTGAGAGGCTGGCGAGATGACGAAGTCCACAGTGCAAATCGATGTCCTTGCGGAAAAGGCCAAGCGCCTGCCCGAGGAGCGTCAGCGCGCGGTCATCGAGGCGCTACGCGAGCTGCTGGACGAGCCCTACGTGTTGTCCGAGGACGAACTTGCGGTCTTGAGACCGGCTCTCGCTGAGGTACAGGCCGGCGCCGCACTTACAGACGCGGAGACGGACGACATCCTCAACAAGCCGTGGTCATGAAGGTTCGCCTTCATCCACGCGCACGGCGCGATCTTCGTAAGCGTAAGCCGAACCCCGCCTGGATTGGGCGCGCGCCGATAACCGGAGCGGTGTTACCTTGCTGTCGATGATGGCGAGGGCGGACCGTGAACGACTGCACTTACGAGCAACTTAAGGACGAGCTTGAGGACGGCGCGAACGGCGGCGGTCGCCACACGCCGTCAGGCGGCAGCGGCGCTGTCGATCGCGCTGCCGGTGCCGACAGCGGCCGTCGCAACGGCGGCCTCGGCGGCCCTGGTCGCCGCCCAGGTCCATGGCATCAACTCGGCCAGCCGCGAGCGCGGCCAGCCCTTGGCCAACCGGTCGATCACGTCCGCCAAGTAGGCTTGCGGGTTGAGCCCGCAAAGCTTGGCCGACTCGACGATCGTATAAATTGCCGCCGCGCGCCGGCCGCCTTCGTCGCTGCCGAGGAACAGGAAGTTTTTCCGCGTGACTGCGATGGTGCGCAGCGCCCGCTCGGCCGGATTGTTGTCGATCGCGAGCCGGCCGTCGCCGGCATAGCGCACGAGCGCGTCCCAGCGGCCGAGGCTGTACTGGATCGCCTTGCCGATCGCGGATTTCTTCGACAGTCGCTTTTGCTCGGCGTCGAGCCAGGCCTTGAGTGCCGTGAGCAGCGGGACGGCGCGCGCCTTCCGCTCGGCGAGGCGCACCTCGGCGGGCTTGCCGGCGATCTCGGCCTCGATCTCGTAGAGCTGGCCGATCCGGCGCAGCGCCTCCGCCGCGACCGGCGACTTGGTGGCCTCGAACACGTCGAAGAAGTAGCGCCGCGCATGCGCCATGCAGGCGACGTGGGTGACGCGCGCCGCCGAGCCGTTGCTCGGCGCGTAAAGCTCCGCATACCCGGCGTAGGCGTCGGCATGCATGAAGCCGGTAAAGCTGGCGAGATGCTCCTGCGGCCGCTCGCCTTTTCGATCCGGGCTGTAGCGGAACAGCGCCGCCGGCGCACGTTTGCCAGCCCACGGCCGCTCGTCGACGACGTAGTTCCAGAACCGGCCGGTGATGGTTTTGCCGCGACCGGGCGCCAGTACCTTGATCGGCGTGTCGTCGGCATGGATCACCGGCGAGCCGAACACGTGCGCCGCGATCATCTCGACGATCGGCTCGATCCACCACGCGAGGTGACCCATCCAATCGGCCATCACCATGCGCTCGATCTCGACGCCTTCGCGCGCGAACATCTTCGACAGGCGGTAGAGCGGCAGGCCATCGCAGTACTTCGAGATCGCGATGTAGGAGATCAGCCCCGGACCGGGCCGGCCTTTCAGGATCGGCAGATCGGGCGCCGGCGCCTGGGTGACCATCTCGCACGCCCGGCAGGCGTAGATCGGACGCACGTAACGGATCACCTTGAGCTGCGATGGCAGCTTTTCCAGCACCTCGGTCACGTCCTCGCGGATCTTGGTCCGGCACGAGGCATCGCCGCAGCGGCAGGTGATGGTGGGCTCCAGCACCACGATTTCGCGAGGCAGGTGATCGGGGAACGGCTTGCGCACCGCCGGTTTGCGCGGTGGCTTTGACGCCGGCTGCTGTTGCGACTGAGCTTGCGCCTCGCTCGCCGCTTTGGCCGCATCCGTGGCCAGAGCGATCTCGGCGTCGTCGACCCACAGCTCGAGCTGATGGATCTCGGCGTCGAGCTTCTCCGACGATTGGCCGTAGCGCTGCCGGCGCAGCTTCGCCAGCACCATCTTCAGGTGCTCGATCTCGACCAGCCGGGCGGTGAGCTTGGCGGCAAGCGACGCCAGCTCCACTTTGGCGGTGGCACGCTCGACCACAATCAAGGCGCGCAGCGCATCGATGTCATCGGGAAGATCGTGGGCGTCGCTCGACATGAGCCCGGTTTTACTGGTGTTCGGCGTGATCCTCCATCACGTTATCCCGAGTCAGATCGTCGCGATTCTTGATTTGCGCGTGGCGACTTCCCTGTGGGGAGCCGGCCGCTACGCGCGTGCGCCGGCACTCCGGCGTCACGGCTGGATCTCCGTCTGCGGACGCGCCGTCCACACCGGCCGCCTCCAGTCGATGCCCTCGACCAGCATCGAGAGTTGCGCCGCCGTCAGCGGCAGCGTGCCGTCGACGGCTTGCGGCCAGATGAACCGGCCCTGCTCCAGCCGCTTGGCGTAAAGCACGAGTCCTTGGCCGTCCCAGTACAGGGCCTTGATCATGTCGCCGCGACGCCCACGAAAGATGAAGATCGCGCCGCCATACGGATCGAGCTTCAGGGCGGTCTCGACCTGGGCCGCGAGACCGTCGAACCCGCGCCGCATATCGGTCGTGCCGCACGCGATGTAAACGCGGGTGCCAGATGGAAGGCCGATCATCGGTCCACCAACGCGCCGAGCACCGTGCGCAGGGCCTTGGCATCGGCAGCGCCGTCGACGCGCACCACCGTGCCGTTCGGCAGCGTGACCTCGATCGCCGCGCGCGATGGTTCCGGCGGAGCCTGCGCCACCGAATGTGCGGTCTCGCATTCGATCGCGGGCAATGGCCGGGGCGCATCCGGCCCGTTGTCGAGCTGGCTCGACTCCGGCACGATTCTCACCTGATGGAAGCCCTCCATCAACCCGGCCAGGGCCTGCCGCCGCCAGACGTAGATCAAGCTCGATGCGATCTCGTTGCGGCGCGCCACATCGCTGACCACCGCATTCGGCGCCAACGATTCACGCACGATGCGCAGCTTTTCATCGCGTCCCCATCGCCGCCGACGCTCCGTGCCAATACGGATGTCGACCCGCTCGCGAGGCCGCGTCTTCAAGCCGATGTATGTGCTGTCGTCCATGTGCGGTGCCCTCGTTCGGAACACCACCAATGTACCAGCGCCGCCGCGCGCAGGATCGCCCATTCATGGCGTGGGCTGGCTTACGCTTA
>JAYUHJ010000413.1:0-8341 GCA_043767065.1 Hyphomicrobiales bacterium
CGCCCTCTGGAGAGAGGGGTCTGCCAAACGACCGGAAATTGACCAAGCAAAGCAGGCGGCGAAAGTCCTCGATTGCTTGACACAAGGGCGTGCTCAATCATTAATCGGCATCGGCATCGGCATCGGGAAGGGTGAGTATTCTTCAATATGAACGTCGTCGACCCAATTCTTTTCCAGTGCCGTCTGAACGCTCCCGCTCCGGCAATCTGCGCGCCTGGCACAGAGTTCAACCTCGTTAGCTACGCACGGTTGGAACGCTTCATACACAATGTCAGCCGCAGGGCGATCGCGCTTGGCCTGCAGCGTGGGCAAATTGTTGCGGTCTTCGTCACGGATTCGATCTTGCATGCAGCGATCATTCTCGGATTGATGCGGCTTGGAATTGTCACCGTTTCCGGCCGAAATCCCCAGCTTCCGAAAGAGCTGAACGTCGCGGCGTTGATCGCCGATACCTCCTTTCCCTATCAAGCGCCGAGAATCATTCGCGCAGACCAGAACTGGGTGGCCGGTGACGGAAAGCCGATTGAAGAGCAACACGTCCCCCGCACAAGTCCCGACGATATCTGCCAGATTGTCTTGACGTCCGGCACCACCGGCTATTCCAAGGCGGTGGCGCTGACGCACCGCATGATCGCCGAAAGAATTATCCGGCGCTTCACCAGCCTCGGAAATGTGATGCCGCAATGTTCCAGAACCTACTGCGGGCCCGGCTTTTCCACCGCGCTGGGCGCCGAATTCTTGATTTATGTGCTCTGGCGCGGCGGCACCTTTTTCTGTCCGGGCGCGAGCATCGATTTGCTGATTCGCGCTTTCGTGGACTTCGAGGTCGACAACATGGTTACGGCGCCTGCCGGGCTAGCCGATCTCCTGAGTCATTACGAACAAGACAAAACTCTGCAGCATAGATTTAAAGTCATCATGGCCGGCGGAAGTCTGCTGAGTTCTTCCTTGTCTGATCGCGTGCGTGCACGCATTTGTTCGAACGTCCTGACCGCGTACGGTTCGTCCGAGACGGGCCTGATTGCGTCAGCGGCTGTTCACGCGATCGCCAAAGTCCCGGGCGCCGTCGGTTATTTGGTCCCGGGCATTTCGGTTGAGATCGTTGATCGATCAGGCGCCGTCCTGCCGCCGGAAACCGAAGGGGCCATACGCATTCGCAGCCCGTCCAACATTGTCGGATATTGCGGCGACCCTGCGGAATCGCAGGTCGCGTTCCGGGACGGCTGGTTTCATCCCGGCGACGTCGGCAGATTGACCCGTGACAAGCTCCTGGTGATCTCGGGACGAGAAAAGGCCGTGGTCAATCTTGGCGGGGACACGGTAAAGCCGGAGATGATCGAGGAGGTCATAATCTCGTTCGACGGTATCGAACAAGCAGGCGTATTCGGCGTCACCAACGAATTGGGCATCGAAGAGCTCTGGTCGTTGGTGGTACCAAGCTCCAAGTGGGATGAAGCGGCGTTGAGGGCGCATTGCGCGCTAAAGCTGCCGCGCACGTTCATACCGATCCGCTTCATCGTGGTGGACACTCTTCCGCTCAATGATATGGGCAAGCTTGAGCGGCACCGCCTTCCCGAAATCGCCAAAGCAAAACTGAACTGACGTGAGCCCGCGCCTTATGGAGTTTCTCTTGCGATGAACATTGTCGATCCGATTATTTTTCAAGCCAGGATGAACCCGGACGGACTCGCGATTTGCACACCGGGTACCGCGCCGGAATCCGTGAGCTACCGACAGCTCGACCACATCATGAACAATATCGCGCGCAGGGCGCTATGGGAGGGTCTCAAGAGCGGCGACAGGGTAGCGATCGCCGTGAAGGAAAAAATCTTTCATGCCGCCATCATCCTTGCACTCACGCGATTGGGAATCGTAACCGTTTCAGCGCGTTCACCGACGATTCCCAAGGAGTTGGGCGTCAATGCCGTCATCACCGACACGGCCGCTTCCTTCGAAAACGCAGGAACGGTCATTGTGGCCGACCTCGGCTGGACGCAGGGCGACGGCAAGCCGATGGCGGACCGGCAAGTCTATCAGGGCAAAGAGGATGACGTTTGCCGGATCATATTGACGTCCGGAACGACCGGTGAATCGAAGGGCGTCGCGTTCACACACAACATGGTGACAGACAGGATCGGCCGGCACTTTTTCATCAAGGGCAATCGCTTTTCAAATGCTTCCCGTATCTACTGCGACCTCGGGCTCGGCTCCGCGCCGGCATTTCAATTTCTGTTCTATTCACTGACCAGGGGCGGCTCGATTTTCTTCTACGGAGATAGCGCGGAGAGCACCGTACAGGCGTTCGAACTCTACAAGATCCAGAACATGTTTGCGGCACCGTCGGGTCTCGCCGAGTACCTGCAATTCTTCGAGAACTTCCCGGAATTTCAGTGCAGTTTCGATCACATTACGACCGGGGGCGGGCTGCTCTCCAAGTCGTTGTGCGAGCGGGTGCAGGCCCGCATGACGCCGATCGTCTATTCTTCGTACGGCGCAACGGAGGCGTGCACTGTCGCCTGCGCGCCATCGACGGCGATCACGAAAATCCCAGGCGCGGTAGGCTGGGTGATGCCGGACGTGACGGTTGAGATCGTGGATGAGGCTGGCCGGGCCCGCGCGAGTGGAAAAGAGGGCCTCATTCGCGTGCGCAGCCGCTACGTCGCCAAGGGATATTTCGGCGATCCGCCGGGGGCGCAATCCTTGCGTGATGGATGGTTCTATCCCGGCGACTTAGGCTACCTGAACGGCGACGACATGCTGGTCGTACTGGGCCGTGACAACGCCGTGCTGAACGTCAAGGGTGACAAGGTGGCGCCGGAAATCGTCGAGGAAGCAATCATGTCGTTCGGTGCGATCATAGACGCCGCCGTATTCACTCGAATGAGCGATCTCGGCATTCCCGAACTCTATGCTGCAATCGTGTGCCGTTCGGCCATCAATGAGGACGCGCTGCGCGCCCACTGCGGACCGAGGCTGGAACGCGCGTTCCTGCCGGTACGTTTCATTCAAGTGGACAAGATTCCGAGGAATGAAATGGGCAAGATCGAGCGGCATCGATTGCAGGAAGTGGCCAAGGTACAAGGATCATGAGAATCAGCAACGGCGATCCGTCGGCACGGCCGAGGCGCGCCTTTGCGGGCCTTGCGGCAGGTTTTGGCAAGATTTCACGCTACGGCCGACTTTGCCCTGAAGCGAAAATGCTCGTCTAAGTTATTGAAATCACTAATGGATCGGCCTGGGTAGCTGGCCCGCGGGCGGTGGCCGTCAGAATCTTGGGGAGTGTGGCCCAGGCGCTACAGACTCTTTCGAGGCGACTAGCTAACGATCAGCGTAGCTCAAACGAGTATCTGGCGCCCAACCTCGGGCGCATGGGGGGTAATATGAAACTCAGCGCAAAATCTTGGCTCTTGGCTTCGGCCTCAGCGCTGGCAATCGCCAGCGGCAGCGCCTATGCCGCCGATAAAGCTCCGGCCCCGTTCCCGGGGGCCCTCTGGGCCGGCCCTTATGCTGGCTTGAACCTGGGCCTCGCGCGACACGACTGGGCCTGGTTTGAAACCGGTATTTTGTTTAATGGCCAAAGCTCGCCTTGGGTGGACAGCCAGACCGGCTTCACGTTCGGTGGGCAGCTTGGATACAATTGGCAGCGTGGCAGTTACGTCTATGGCGTTGAGGCCGATCTGAACTGGCTCGGTGTAAATAAATCGCAGATTTTTTCCTTCTTAATTACTGATCCTGACGTAATAACTTTCACGACGAGCATTAATTGGCTCGCCACCTTCCGTGGGCGCATGGGCCTCGCTGTCGATGCGACCCTGGTCTATGTCACCGCCGGCTTGGCCGTGGCTAATGTCAGGAATGGCTGGACTGACACCGGGTACTGGGATGGTATTGCCCGCTCCGTCGGGGGGAGCAACACGAGACTCGGTTGGACGGCCGGTGTCGGTGTGGAGCACATGTTCGCGCGCAATTGGACCGCACGGCTCGAGGCCAGATATACCGACCTCGGGCGCTCCTCGGTCGATTGGACTTCGGGTGGGACCACCTATACCACCTCGTTCACCAACAGCCTGTGGGAGGTTCGCGCCGGCTTTAACTACAAGTGGTGACACCGCCGGCTCATCGGCGAGCATTCGAATTCAGGGCCCGGACATAGTTCCGGGCCCGTTCGTTTTTGTCGCTCATACGTGAAGCACACGCTGATACGCGTCGAGCACCGCCTGGTGCATCATTTCGGACAGCGTCGGGAGCGGGAACACCGAATGGACAAGTTCCTCCTCCGTGGTCTCGCAGTTCATTGCGACCACGAAGCCCTGGATCAGCTCGGTGATCTCGGCGCCCACAATGTGCGCGCCTAGCAATTCGCGCGTCTTCAAGAAATGGATGAGCCGATTCACGCCCTTGGGGCTTCGTAGATGGTTTTTATGTGACCGGATCATCGTGTCAGTCGGTACTGCTAGGAGGGTGCGCTAGGGCGTGAACTCATAAGCACGCCGTTGGACGGCTTGCCAGAGTCCGCTTTGGAACCGTAAGCATCCGTCGAACGCTGCGTGACTAGTTCAAGTTCTTGATGAACTCGAGCATCGCGTCGGAAAGCTCGGTGTCCTTGGTATTTATCGCGTAGGTGATCGAGATGTGGCTGTGGCCCTTGAGCTTGATTACGCGGAAGTTCCGCTTGGCGCTGCGCAGCGCCTTCTCGAGATTCTCGCTTTGTGCCGCGATAAACGGCGGATCGAGCTCGGCATAGGCCATCATGAGCGGAACCGGAAGCTTCAACAGCCCCTTGAGTGGCGAACGCTCGTCGTATTTCGACAGATCATCGCCGAAATAGCTCCGGTAGCGCTCGTCGGGCGTCTTGACCGCGCTCAGGTCGTAATTGCCGGAGATCAGGATCAGACCCTTCAGGCCGGAGCCATCGACGCGGTGGAACTGCGGCATCACGGCGTAGCTCGCGACGTGCGTCCCGCCGGCGGAATGGCCGCACAGGAATACGCGTTTCGGATCGCCGCCGTGTTGCGCGATATTGCCGAGCACCCAGCGCACCGCGCCGGCCACGTCCTCGGCGCCCGCGGGCCAGGCATGGGCGGGCGCGAGCCGATAGGTGGCGTTGACGCCGACCATGCCGTTCTTCGCCGCCCACAGCATGATGTTGTCGTAGAAGAAATTGTTGCCCTCGCGCTTGTGGCCGCCGGTATAGCCGCCGCCGTGCACGAAGATGAAGACCGGCTGGCTGATGCCGGCGCCTTCCGGAACGAATAGATCAAGTGCCTGGCGCGCATCGGGGCCGTACTTGATGTCGCGCGTCACCTTGACGCCGGCATAGGGCTCCTTCTGGTGCAGCGGCGCATAGACCGCGGCGGTCGCGGGCGGGTCGATCACCGGCCCGATGGCGCGGATTTTCTCGGCGACATCGCGCGGCATGAAGGTCATGGGCGGTCCTCGGCGGCAGGGAGAGCAGCCTAGCGCAGAAGCAGGGCGCCCCAGAAGGGCCGGCTTCTGGGTAGTGTCTCAGTTTGAAGAGACGCTACCCGCGGCCCAGCACGATCGGGACGATCTTCCGCCGCCTCACCGAGCGCCCGCCGATGCGTTTTGCCTCAGCCTTATTTTTCCGGGGTAAGCCACAGCTTGCGTGGATTATCGCGGTCCTTCAGCGGGTATTTCGCGTCACTGGGATCGAATGTGAGCGAGGGTTCCCCCCCAAGGATGCACCATCGCATACTGATCCCGTCTGGTCGCAATGGGACCTCGAACTCGCAGCCTCCGAATTCGACGACGAGACGGGCCATCAGTTTCTGGTCACGGTCGAAAAACTCCCAAGTCAGCTTGTGGGCCCGCTCACTCGGGAACGGCGCATCCGTGATATCGTAGTACATGGTCCATTTTTTATGCTTCATAAGAAGGCCCTTGATGGCGGCCGCACCGGGTGCGTTATCCGCCCCGATCGCGGCAACTGCCAGCAACAATGAAAGGATCGCCGGAAGCACGAGACGCAGGACACGCATCGCGACACCTATTTTCTAAAGCGCGGGCTTCGGGCTTTCAGGGTACAGAAGGCACTGCCTTTTTGGCGAGCAGGCATGCCTTTCCGGGTAGTGTCTCTTCAATCTGACACACTACCCGCTTCTGGCGTTCGCTGCGTTGCGATGGTACCCCTCCCACCGAACGGCAGTGGGCAGGCGGATGATCGCAACTTTTCTCGTATTCCTCGGCGGCGGCATCGGGGCCGCGGCTCGGCACGGGGTCAATCTGCTCGCCGCGCGGGTACTTGCGACCGAGTTCCCCTGGGGCACGCTGGCGGTGAACGTGATCGGTTCATTCCTGATCGGCGCGCTCGCCGCTTGGTTCGCCTTCCGCGGCGACACCGGTGTGATCTGGAGCCAGCCCATGCGGCTGTTTCTGACCACGGGGATTCTGGGCGGCTTCACCACGTTCTCGGCGTTCTCGCTCGATTTCGCGGTGCTGTTCGAGCGCGGCGAGGTCGCGCTCGGGTTCGCCTATGTGCTCGCGTCGGTCATCCTCTCGCTCGGCGCGATTTTCCTCGGGTTGTTGCTCGTCCGCGCAGTCGCCTGAGATGCCGGTCGAGACCCGCAAAGTTTCCGACGACGAAGCCGGCATGCGGCTTGACCGCTGGTTCAAGACGCATTTTCCGGCGCTGCCGTTCGGACATTTGCAAAAATTGCTTCGCACCGGCCAGGTGCGCGTGGACGGCGGGCGGGTGAAGACCGACGCGCGGCTCAAGCCCGGCCAGAAGGTGAGGGTGCCGCCGATCGAGAAAAATCCCCTCCCCCTTGTGGGGAGGGGCAGGGGTGGGGGTCGAGAAGACGACTCACAGACAGTGCCACCCCCACCCGGTCGCTCCCCCGGCTCAAGGGCCGGGGTCGCGACCACCCTCCCCACAAGGGGGAGGGAAAAAAGCGACGCCGAATTTCTCCGCTCCATCACGCTCTACGAAGACCGCGAGGTGCTCGTGCTGAACAAGCCCATGGGGCTCGCGGTGCAGGGCGGCTCGGGCACGGTGCGCCATGTCGATGGCATGCTCGACGCGCTACGCGAGAAAGACGGTCAGCGGCCGCGGCTGGTACACCGGCTCGACAAGGATACTTCGGGCGTTCTCCTGATCGCCAAGACGCGGCTCGCGGCGGCGGCGTTGGCGAAGACCTTCCGCTCGCGCTCGGCGCGAAAAACCTATTGGGCGCTGGTGCCAGGCGTGCCGAAGCCGAAGCAGGGGCGCATCTCCACGTTTCTCGCCAAGGGCGGCGGGCCCGACGGCGAGCTGATGCGAGTCGCCAAGCACGGCGAAGAGGATGCGGCCCACGCGGTCACTTACTACGCAGTGGTGGATAATGCGGCGCAGAAGCTTTCGTGGCTGTCGCTCAAGCCGGTGACCGGGCGCACCCATCAGCTGCGCGCGCATCTGGCGCATATCGGTCATCCGATCGTAGGCGACGACAAATATTTCGATATCGAGAACTGGGAGCTGCCGGGCGGCATGCAGAACAAGCTGCATCTGCTGGCGCGGCGTCTCGTGATCCCGCATCCGAGCGGCAAGGGTACGATCGACGTGACCGCCCCCTTGCCACCGCACATGCGCCAGACCTGGAGCCTGATCGGTTTCGACGACAAGCTGTACGACCCGATCGTGGATGCGCCGGAGGAGTGATGATCCGCGATCCGTTCGGCGATCCGATCGCGGGCAATCCGATGGAAGCGGCGCGGCGCGGCGCGCGGCCGGCGCTGATCAAGCGCTTCTATAAAGAGGTGAGCGTCGGTGAGCGCGAGGGCGCGTTCGCGATCCTGCTCGACGGCAAGCCGGCTAGAACTCCCGCGAAGCATCCGCTCGCGCTGCCAAGCCGCGCGCTTGCCGAGGCTGTGGCGGCGGAATGGGCGGCGCAGGGTGAACATATAGACGCAACTACGATGCCGCTGACGCGGCTCGCGCATGCGGCGATCGACGGGGTCGTCGGCGGCGCGGAAGCGGCGGAGATCGAGCGCTATTCCGGCAGCGATCTTGTGCTCTATCGCGCGACCGATCCCGAAGATTTGGTCGCGGCGCAGGCCAAGCTTTGGGACCCGGTATGTGCGTGGGCGGGCGAGACGCTCGGTGCGCGCTTTACGCTTGCGGAAGGGGTCAAGCACGTGGCGCAACCGGAGGCGGCGATCCATGCGATCCGTGCCGAGATCGCGCGATACACGTCGCCCTTTCAGCTCGCAGCGCTGGTGAGCCTCACCAATATTTCGGGTTCGGCCTTGCTCGCGCTGGCACTGGCGCGCGGGCGGCTATCGGTCGACGAAGCCTGGGCCGCAGCGCACGTGGACGAGGACTGGAACGTCAAGCGCTGGGGCG
>JAYUHJ010000414.1:0-3512 GCA_043767065.1 Hyphomicrobiales bacterium
CGATCCTGAGGGTTCATGACATGCGACTTTCCGACTTCAAAGTCTTGACGTTCGATTGCTACGGCACGCTCATCGACTGGGAAACCGGGATGATCGACGCGTTGGCGCCATTGTCGTCGCGTAGCTCTACGCCGCTGTCGCGCAACGCCATTCTGGAAGCGCACGCGCTCGTGGAATCGATGCAGCAGCGGGCCACGCCGACGATGCCCTATCGCGATCTGTTGGCCGTCGTCGCAAAGCGGCTGACAGAGCGATGGGGCGTATCTGCCAGCTGGGACGAGTGTCGCGCCTACGGTCGCTCGATCGGGGACTGGCCGGCGTTCGCCGATACCGCCCAGGCGCTCGGTTACCTGAAACGCCATTTCAAACTCGTCATTCTGTCGAACATCGACAACGAGAGTTTCGCAGCGAGCCAGCGCCGGCTCGCGGCGTCATTCGATGCCGTCTACACCGCCGAAGACATAGGCTCCTACAAACCGGCTGAGCGCAATTTCACGTATATGCTCGACAATCTCGAGGCTTCGGGTGTCCGACGCAGCGAGATCTTGCACGTCGCCGAAAGCCTGTTCCACGACCACGCTCCCGCGAAGGCGCTCGGATTGGTATCGTGCTGGATACATCGGCGCCACGCCGAGGGAGGCTCGGGCGCGACGATGCCGCTGATGGAAGCGCCGAAGGTCGACTTCCGGTTCACGAGCCTCGCTGGGCTCGTCGAAGCGCACGTGGCGGAACATTCGAGCTGAAACGGCGGCCCGCGCTATCCGGTCATGAAATCGATGATGAGCTTGACGTTGAGTACGATGATGATCGCGGCGATCGTGCAGGCCGTCGCAATCAGCCATTTGGGCGCGACGAGCTCACCCATTTTGGCGCGGCTCGCCGTGAATTGAACGAGGGGCACGACAGCGAACGGCAATTGCAGCGACAAGATCACCTGACTGAGAATGAGCAACTTTCCCGTCTCGGCCGTGCCGTAGAGGATCGTCACGCCAGCCGCCGGGACGATGGCGATGGCGCGCGTGACGAGGCGTCGCTGCCATGGCGCGAGCCTCAAATTGACGAAGCCTTCCATGACGGCTTGGCCGGCGAGGGTCGCGGTGACGGTCGAGTTGAGGCCGCAGCATAGGAGCGCAACGCCGAACAGTGATGGAGCGACCAGAGAGCCCAGCAGCGGAGACAGCATCGAATGCGCCTCGCTCAGCTCTGTGACATGCGAATTGCCGGTTTTATGAAACGTGGCGGCCGCCAGAATGAGGATGGAGGCGTTGATGAACAGCGCGAACATGAGCGCCAGCGTGGAGTCGAAGGTTGCGAATTTCAGCGCCTCGCGCTTTTCGGGGATCGTCACGCCCCAGGCGCGCGTCTGCACGATGGCCGAGTGCAAGTAGAGGTTGTGGGGCATCACGGTGGCCCCGAGAATGCCGAGCGCCAGATAGAGCATATCAGGATTGCGCACGATGTCGGGATTAGGCCGGAAACCCGCCAGCATCGGCCCGATTTCCGGTTGCGCCAACACGATCTGGATCGCGAAACAAACGGTGATGACGCCCAACAGGGCGATGATGAACGCCTCGAGATACCGAAAGCCCATCTTCTGAAGGTAGAGGATCAGGAAAACGTCGAGCGCGGTCAGAATGATGCCGATGTCGAGCGGCAGGCCGAACAGGAGGTTGAGGCCGATGGCTGTGCCGATCACCTCCGCGATGTCGGTCGCGATAATGGCGATTTCAGCCAGCACCCACAGGGGCCATGCGACCCAAGACGGATAAGCGTCGCGGCACGCCTGAGCGAGATCGCGCCCGGAAGCGATGGCGAGACGGCTGCACAACGCTTGCAGGATGATCGCCATAATGTTGGAGACGAGCGCGACAATCAGCAGCGTATAGCCGAACTTGGAGCCTCCAGCCAAGGCTGTGGCCCAGTTTCCGGGGTCCATGTAGCCGACGGCCACCAGATAACCAGGACCGAGAAACGATGCGGCCTTCCGCATCTGCGAACCGGTCGACGTGACGCCGATCGATCGATGCACGTCGGCAAGCGCCGCTTCACCGCGTTCGCGCCGCCAAGCGCCAGCAGCCGGGGCTGGTGGCTTCACGAGTTTCTGCATTTCGCCCACACGATCATAGCCATGAAACAACATACTGCAGTTGCAAATCATTGGCAACAGCGGAGATGATGTGCCGAATTGTCGCTCTTGAATGGTGGGGATCGGGCGCAGGCCGCGACGCAAATAGTGTCTCGTTGCCGGTCCGAATATCGCGTATGACTGCCGCCCCTCGATCAGGGTAAGGGCGCAATCGGCGGGAGCTCGGCCAGATGAAGAAAACGACCAAAGCGGCGGCCAGTCGAAAGGTTGCCGCCAAGCCAGCACAAAGCTCGCAGGCGGGGCCTGCGAAATCGCCGAAAGTGAAGGCGAAAGCGAAAGTTCAGGTGGTGGTTGCCAATCCTCTGCTGGCGGCATGGACGGGCCCCTTCGAATTGCCGCCGTTCCAGGACATCGGTCCCGAACACTTCAGGCCCGCCTTCGAGCAGTCGCTCGCGCTGCACAAGCGCGAGGTCTTGAAGATCGCTTCGGCCCGAACCAAGCCGACGTTCGTCAATACGATCGCAGCGCTCGAAAAGTCGGGGCGCACCCTCAACCGCGTGGCGCGCGTCTTCTACAACCTGACTGGCGCCGATACGAATGTCGAGTTGCAGGCCGTCGAGCGGGAGATGGCGCCGCGCTTGGCGCAGCACGCCACCGAGGTAGCGCTCAATCCCGATCTCTTCAAACGAATCGACGAACTGCAGAGCAGGCAGGACAAGCTGACGCTCGATGCCGAGCAGCGGCGCGTGTTGGAGCGCCACCACCGAGGCTTGGTTCGTGCGGGCGCCCGGTTGGACGCCAAGGCAAAGAAGCGCATGGCCGAAATCAACCAGCGCTTGGCGACGCTGGGCACAATGTTCGCGCAGAACGTGTTGGCCGATGAGCAGGCCTTCCGATTGGTGCTGGAAACGCCGGACGATCTCGGGGGGCTGCCCGCATTTGTGGTCGCTGCTGCTGCGCGCATGGCGTCCGACCTCGGGCTCGACGGCAAATACGTCGTTACGCTGTCGCGCTCCAGCATCGAGCCGTTCCTGCAATTCTCGACGCGGCGCGATCTGCGCGAGATCGCGTTTCGGGCGTGGACCAATCGCGGCGAGAACGGCGATGCGCACGACAATCGGGCGATTGCCGCAGAAACAATCGGGCTGCGAGCCGAGCGGGCGCGTCTGCTGGGCTTTCGCACTTTCGCGGAATTCCGTCTCGACGACGCCATGGCCAAATCGCCCGACGCTGTGCGCGGTTTGCTCGACGAGGTGTGGACGGCGGCCGTCGCCAAGGCAGGCATGGAGCGCGAACGCTTGGCCGCTTATGCGCGCGATGAAGGCCAGAACATCAGCATCGAGAGTTGGGATTGGCGCTATTACTCCGAGAAGGTGCGGCGCGCCGAATACGATCTCGATGAGGCGGCGACAAAGCCCTACATGCA
>JAYUHJ010000415.1:0-3500 GCA_043767065.1 Hyphomicrobiales bacterium
GACCGCGAGATGGCCGGAGAGCGTCGTTTTGCCCGAGCCGCCCTTCTGGGAGGCGAATACAAGAACCGTAGTGGCGTTAGTCATGAAGCAAACCTCTTAATCCGGCGGGCCGGCTGCACATCCCGCGACTTCCGCGGTGGAGGGGGGCTTAGCGTGTCAGTCTTCCGATGCTTTGCCCTGTTCGGTGGCGACCCAGGGATGGTTCAGTACCCGATGCTGTCGCAAATACACCATCTCCGTCCTAAGTAAGCGTTAGGAAAGAAGTTAAAATGCGAGTGCGTGACCGCGCCGATTTTGCCGGCCTCGACACCGCGTTCTGGGGCCGCCAAATGATTTTCAAAACCTTCACCATGTCTGCTTCCGGCGCAAAGCGGACAAAAATCCCTTTGGTCCGGGCACGGTCGCGAGACGTTGACTGCCTCTGCCGGCGTCTTTAGGTCTGCAAGACTCAACGCCCTACCCGCCCCACGATGATCCCGCTCATCAGCCGACTCGGCCGGCGCCTGTTCGACGCGCCCTATCTCCTCCTGGTGCTGACCATGCTGTTCTGGTCGGGCAACCTGGTGGTCGGCCGCTACGTGGCCGGGCACGTGCCGCCGGTGGCGCTCGGCACCATCCGCTGGATCGGCGCGACGCTCCTGGTGATCGGATTCGCCTGGCCGTTCCTGCGCGCCGACTGGAAGACGATCCGCTCGAACGCCGGGATTCTCACGATCCTGTCGCTGGCCAGCATTTCGGCGTTCAACACGCTGACTTACTACGGGCTGCAGTACACCGAAGCGATCAATGCACTGCTGCTGGGCTCGACCACGCCGCTGTTCATCGCCGGCTGGTCGCTCTTGTTGTTCGGCGATCGCCTGACGCGGGGGCAGCTTTTCGGCATGCTCATCTGCTTGATCGGAATCGCAGTGATCGTATGCCGCGGCGATCTTACGGCGCTCCTGGCCGTGCGATTCAACCCGGGTGATATCTATATTCTCGCCGCGCTGGCGGCCTATGCGCTCTATTCGGTGCTGTTGCGGCTCAAGCCGCCGATGCATCCGCTGTCGTTCCTCACGCTCACGATGGGCTGGGGATCGGTGCTCCTGCTCCCGGTCTATGGGCTGGAAATTTCAACCGGCTACGTGCTGAAGCTCGATTGGACCACGGTGCTCGCGACGCTCTACATGATCGTGTTCCCGGCGCTGCTCGCGCATTTCTTTTATTTTCGCGGGGTGGAGCTCATTGGCGCAAATCGGGCGGCGCCGCTTTTTTATCTCACGCAAATCTTCGGAGCGACACTGGCGATCATCTTTCTCGGCGAGCGGCCGGCGCTCTATCACGGCGCCGGCTACGCGCTGGTGCTGATCGGCATCACCATCGCGACGCGGAAGGCGGGCGAATTCAAAAAGCCTTCGGAAGGCCCGCCTGTTTGAGAATTTCGTTGGCGGTGAATTTCGAGCGCAACTTTTTGTCCACCGTCACATGGACGCGCGTCTGCGGCTGCCACCAAATTTCGTGATCGCCGCGTCCCTGTCGCTTGAATTCAAAGCCTGCCGATTTCAGAAGCCTTGCCACATCGCGGTAGAAGTCGGCCATATCCCGACGGACTATTCGGCTGCGGCGATGCGATCGCTTGCGCGGGCAACAATCTCGATCGAAGCGGGAAGATCGGAGACCCCGGCTTCTTCAAGAAGATCGAGGATCATGCCGGGCAGTTTGGAGCGCAACGCCTCTAGCGTTTCCGCCTCGGTCGCAAGGCCGCGGAGATCGCTCGTGGTTGCAACCCAAACCCCGGCCTCCGGATCCCAGTCGGCATGAACGATGATCGGACGGGCCATTCACTAATCTCCTCAAGCCCGTCTAGCACAACTGAAGCAGGCTCGGACAGATGCAACCTCAGAACCTCAGCGGCCTGGCCTGCTGCACCTGGGGCAGCGCCTGGACCTTGGCGAGCACGGCGGGCGGTAATTCGCCGTCGATCTCGATCAGCGCGATGGCGTTGCCGCCGGGCGCCTCGCGGCCGACGTGAAAGGTGGCGATGTTGATGCCGGCGTCGCCCAAGGTCATCGAGAATTTTCCGATGAAACCCGGCTTGTCGAGGTTGGTGATGTAGATCATCGAGGGGCCGAATTCCGCGTCCATGCGGATGCCCTTGATGTTGACGATGCGCGGGCGGCCGTCGGCATAGACGGTGCCGGCGACCATACGCTCCTGCCGCTCGGTCATGACGGTGAGCCTGATCAGGCTGTCGTAATCGCCCTCGGCCTCGCGCGTAGTTTCCTCGACCACGATGCCGCGCTCTTTAGTGACGATCGGCGCGGAAACGAAATTCACGTCCTGCAGCATGGGCCGTAGCATGCCGGCGAGCACGGCCGAGGTCAGCGCCTTGGTATTCATCTGAGCGACCTGGCCCTCGTAGGAAATGCGGATCGACTTGATGCCGGTCTCGGTGAGTTGGCCCACGAAGGAGCCGAGCTTTTCGGCCAGCGCGATGAAGGGCTTCAGCTTCGGCGCTTCTTCGGCGGTGATCGAGGGAAAGTTCACCGCGTTGGAGATCGCGCCGCGCAACAGGTAATCGGCCATTTGTTCGGCGACCTGAAGCGCCACGTTCTCCTGCGCCTCGTTGGTGGCGGCGCCGAGATGCGGCGTGCACACCACATTCGGGTGGCCGAACAAGGGGTTCGCGGTCGCGGGCTCGGTCGAGAACACGTCGAAGCCGGCGCCGGCTACGTGGCCGGAATCGAGTGCGGCGCGCAGCGCCTGCTCGTCCACCAGCCCGCCGCGGGCGCAATTGATGATGCGAATGCCCTTCCTGGTCTTGGCCAGGCTTGCGGCGTTGATGATGTTCCGCGTCTTGTCGGTGAGCGGCGTGTGCAGCGAGATGAAATCGGCGCGCGCGAACAGCGTGTCGAGATCGACCTTCTCGACGCCGAGATCGAGCGCGCGCTCGGGCGACAGATACGGATCGTAAGCGATCACCTTCATCTGCAGTCCGAGCGCCCGGTCGGCGACGATCGAGCCGATATTGCCGCAGCCGATGATGCCGAGCGTCTTGTTGAACAGCTCGACCCCCATGAAGCGGTTCTTCTCCCACTTTCCCGCATGCGTCGAGGCGTTTGCCTCCGGAATCTGGCGGGCCAGCGCCATCATCATCGAGAGCGCATGTTCAGCCGTGGTGACGGCATTGCCGAACGGCGTATTCATGACCACGATGCCGCGCTGGCTGGCGGCGGGAATATCGACATTGTCGACGCCGATGCCGGCCCGGCCGATCACTTTAAGTTTCGCGGCGGCGGCGATGATCTTGCGGGTGACCTTGGTGGCCGAGCGGATCGCCAGCCCGTCATAGCCGGGAATCGCCGCGAGCAGCGCCTCCTTGTCCTTGCCGAGGTCGGGGAGATAATCGACGGCCACTCCGCGGTCGCGGAAAATCTGCACGGCGGTTTCGGACAGCCGGTCGGAAACGAGGACGCGGGGGCTCATGTGAACCGCCGGAAACTATCACAATGCTTCCCCTT
>JAYUHJ010000416.1:0-3485 GCA_043767065.1 Hyphomicrobiales bacterium
TGGGCGCGCGGCGTGCGCATCCTGCATTTTCTCGGCGGCTCCTCGATCGAGGTTTCCGGCGCCCGCGCTATCGCGCAAACCAAGATGACGATCTCGCAGCGCGCGCCGGTCGAGGGCGTGATCTGCGACGTGGTTTGCACCGGTCGTTTCTACGATTTCTTCGAGCAGCGCCAAGACCGCTGGGGCCTCGTGCTGCGCCAGCCGATCTACGAAAAGGACCGGCTCGATCCGGTCGATCCCTCAGCCAAGCTCATGCTCGACCAGGATCTCTTGAAGCGGTTTCCCGAAGGCTACCGGCATCTGGCCTATCTGCAGACCAAGATCGGCTACAAGGTGAAGCCCGACATGCCAGGCATCGACGGCCCGGAGCTCGAGGCGCTCTATGCGCGCGGCAAGGCCTGGCTCGCCGGCAAGCCGCTCTGAGGCCGCTCAGCGCTTCGTGCCATGACGTTCGATGAACTGAGCGAACAGCGCCAACTGGTGCTTGATGATTTCGCGGGTCGGCTCGTCTTTGAGCTTGCCGGCCTGCTCGTCGATCTTGGTCGGAGCGAAGGTGACGAACACTTCGGGCCGGGTGAAGATGAAGGCCTCGAGGAAGACCATGACCTGGCGCAAGTGGTATTGCATGCGCGCGGCGCCAAGCGGCCCGCCGGATGCCGATTGCAACAAGACAGGCTTGTCCTTGAACGGTTGATCCTGAAGCCGCGACACCCAGTCGATCGCGTTCTTGAGCGCGCCGGGAATCGAATAATTGTACTCGGGCGAGACGATGATGACGCCGTCGGCGGCGCGGATCGCGTCGGCGAGCGCCGTGACAACCGGAGGGAAGACCGTCGCCTGATGATGGTCGGCGTTATAGAGCGGGAATGCGTCGA
Source organism: Hyphomicrobiales bacterium (assembly GCA_043767065.1). Lineage (GTDB taxonomy): Bacteria > Pseudomonadota > Alphaproteobacteria > Rhizobiales > Xanthobacteraceae > JAHFPN01. The sequence goes on from JAYUHJ010000416.1 coordinate 876, forward strand.
ACGGCGGCGCGTCCTTCAGCGTCATGCCGGGCGGCGCCAGCTCCGGCAGCGTGCGGGCGACCGCCTTGTTCATGGAGCCCTTGCGCAGGCTGCCGCAAATAACGAGCGCATTCAGCTTCTTGGCTTCGGTCATGATTCGGGATTCCTGTGGGGGTAGGACGTAGCTAGGGACTGGCCGGCCTCTATTCCAGCGGCAGGTCCACCCATTTCTTGAAGGCTGGACGCGGGCGTAGCCGCTCCACCCAGGCAGCCAGCCGCGGCAGATCGGCGTGCGGAATGAAGGGATTGGCGAAATAGCGGTGGACCAGGATGCCGAGCGCAATATCGGCGATCGAGAATTGATTGCCCGCGCAGTAATCACGGCCTTCGAGTTGGGCCTCGAGAATTTTCCAGACCGCGGCGAGCTTCTCGGCGCTTTTCGCGATCAAGGCGGCGTCGTGCTTTTCCGGCGGTGTGCGGATCGTGCCCCAGAACACGGTTACCTCGACGGGGATCACGGTCGATAACTGCCAGTCGAGCCAGCGGTCGATGCCCGCGCGCATTGCCGGGTCGACCGGATAGAACGCCTCGCCGCCGTACTTCATGCAGAGATAGCGCATGACCGAATTCGATTCCCACAGCACGTAGTCGCCGTCCTGGATGGCGGGGACGCGAGCGTTCGGATTGATCTCGCGATAGGCCGGCGTGTCGATGTCGCCGAACTTCATATCGGCGCCGATCCGCTCGTAGTTCAGCTTCAGCTCGTCGGCGAGCCAGAGCACCTTCTTGACGTTGGACGAGGTGGTGCGGCCCCAGATGCGGATCGGTCTTGCCATGTCTTAGCTCTCGATTGGAGGAGAAATTCTCATTCAGCGGCTGCCGCCTTCGGCTTGCCGATCGCGGAATTGATCGCGGGCATCACCTTCTCGGCCATCAGCACCATGGAGCGGCGCGCGAGCTCGGGATCGCGCCAATCGTGGCCGGCATAAAGCAGCGTGCCGAAATCGCCGACGATCTCGCGAAAAGCGAGCAGCTCGTCGACCACCTTGCTGGGCGAGCCCCAGATCACGAGCTCGTTGCAGGTGCCGTCGAGCGTTACATGACCGTCGGGCATGTTGCGGTCGGCCTTGAACAGATCCATGCGCTTGGCGCGTTCCATTTTGGTGAGCATCTGCCGGTAATAGTAGCGATAAGGGCTCCCGGCGGAATTGGCGTATTCGCGCGCGGTCTTATTGTCGTCGGCGACGAAGACGCTCTTGGCGACGCGCCAGTTTTTCGGATCGGCCGGCCGGCCGACGCGCGCGCAGCCTTCTGCGTATTTCGGCCAGTGACTTTTCACCCATACCGGCAGAAGAAAGTTCGCTGAAATCGGTTCCCAGCCGCGCGCAGCGGCTTCGGTGATGCCTTTCGAGAAGGGTGCGACGGCTGTGACCACGATGGGGGGATGTGGGCGTTGCAGGGGCTTCGGCAAGATCCCTTGCCCGATCTCACGCACCAGTTGGCGCGTGAGCGAGATGTTCCAGAACTTGCCCCTGATGTCGTAGGGCGGCTCGGAGGCCCAGATCGCCAGAATCTGGTCGATCGCCTCGACGAACATGGCGTTCCTGTCGGCGTCGAGATTGCCGAATACTTCGGCGTCGGAAAGCAATCCGCCCGGGCTGATGCCGAAAATGAAACGGCCGTCGAGCAGGTGGTCGAGCATGGCGATCTCGGTCGCCACCTTGACCGGATGCGCGTTCGGCAGATTCACCGTGCCGGTGCCGAGCTTGATGCGCTTGGTGGCGTCCACCAGCGTTGCCAGGAACAGCGCGCAGGAGGTGATGTTCTCGGCCTGGTCGGTAGCGTGCTCGCCGCAATAGGCTTCGGTGAAGCCGAGCTCATCGGCGAGCACGAAGGCTTCGCGGTCCTCGCGGAGCGTCTGGCGCCAGTCCTTGTCGAGCGGATGGACCGGCATAGTGAAGAAGCCGAGCTGCATGCGGCGATCTTGCCCGTTTGTGCAGCGGATTGCCAAGCGCTGGCGCGAATTTCCGTTGTGCCGTATTGCAACGCGGAGCCGAGCTTGAGGAAAAGCCATGCCCCGTATTCCCGAATTGGATGTCGCCAAGCTCTCGCCCGAACAGCGCAGGGTCCACGATACGATCGCCGCCGGCCCGCGCGGTAAGGTGGAAGGGCCGCTCAAGGTCTGGCTGCACAGCCCGAGGCTGGCGGAGCGCGCGCAGGAACTCGGCACCCATTGCCGCTTTAATTCGGGTTTGCCGCTGCGACTCTCCGAGCTCGCGATCCTGCTCACGGGCGCCTACTGGAAGGCGGGCTTCGAATGGTGGGCACACGCGCCGATGGCGCTCAAGGCCGGGCTCGACCCGGAAACGATCGAGGCGATCCGCGTCGGCCGCAAGCCGGTGCTCGCGCGCACCGATGAAGCCGCGGTCTATGCGTTCGCGAGCGAGCTCATTAGCAACCGGCGGGTTTCCGACGCGACTTACCGGCTCGCGGTCGCCGAGCTCGGCCAGACCGGCGTCGTGGATCTCGTCGGCATCCTCGGCTATTACGCGCTGATCTCCATGACCATCGTCGCGTTCGAGGTGCCGCTGCCGGAAGGCGCGGCCGATCCGTTTGCTGCGTAAGGGGAGG
>JAYUHJ010000417.1:0-8234 GCA_043767065.1 Hyphomicrobiales bacterium
CAGGATGGCATTGCTGTCGAAAACAACGACGTCGCCATCGACGATCGCCGGCACCTTGGCGTTCGGATTGATCTTGAGATAGTCCGGCTTGTGCTGAGCGCCCGTGCGGGTATCGATGGGAATGGGCTCATACGCCAAGCCCGCCTCTTCCAGGAAGAGTGCGACCTTCGTCGGGTTGGGAGCTCCGCTGTAGTAGAATTTGATCATGATCTCGCCTCTTTGCTTCTAACCGATTTTCCCAGATGAACTCTGAAACATCATAGACGATAGCAGAGCGCGGTTCCTCCGCGAGCCCCAGGCGGCTGCGCAGTCCTCCCGGCGTTCCCGTTGTTCCCGATGCCCTCAACCATGCTCGATCGGCTGAGCTTTTTTCGTGAGCAACGCGCTCAACAGTCCCGTTCCCGCGACGATCGTGTGCAGGACGGTGTCGAGGCGGTTGAAGGCCACCAAGCCGAGAAAGTCAGGTACTGTCCAGCCGACAATAGCGACAGCGCCCCAGAGGATTCCGTTGGTGAGTGCAAACATCCTGTACTGCGGTTCCAGCCTCTTGACGATGATGAACACAGCCCAGACGCCGATCAGCACGTGAAGCGCCTTATGTCCTGCCTCCAGCGTGACGCCTTCGGTAACAAGTTCAACAGCCAACGTGATGCCGACCGCAACCAAGAACAATCCGCCGACAACCCACGTGTAGAGTTTTGCAAGATTCATCTGATCTTCGCTCCGTCCGACAGATTGGCGCCCTTGTGGCTGCGAGCCATTATGCGGCAAGGCCATATCCAGCGCTACGATTGACGACCTTACGCGCGATGGAGTGTTTACTGCCCATCATCAGCTTGGTTCAGCACAGCAGCCGTCTTCAAGAGGATCAGATTGCCGATGAAAGGTTTGCTAGTTACGCTCAACCGCCTTCAGTCAATCCGCGAATAATCGGTGCGTAACAGGATATTCACATGCCGCTCGTAGATCCGCTCCCGGAAGATCATAATTCCGAACTCGTCGATCTCATCCAGTTCTTTCGCGGGCCGCTGGGAACCGTTCCCAATAGCGTGCTCACCATGCAGCGGCGGCCCAAGATTGCCCGTTCGTTCACCGACTTGAACAAAGCGGTGATGGAGAACGGCGGCCGCGTCACCGCCGAGCAAAAACGGCTGATCGGCTTCATCGCGTCGCACGCGGCCGGCTGCCGCTACTGCGAGGCGCACACGATACTCGCCGCCGAACGGTTCGGCGCCACACCCGAGCGCCTGGCCGCAGTCTGGGATTATCATCGCAGCCCGCTGTTCAGCGATGCCGAGAAGGCCGCGTTCGATTTCGCGCTGGCGGCCGCGAGCGTTCCGAACGCCGTGTCGCCGGAGATCGGAGCCGCGCTCAAGAAGCATTGGACCGACGACGAAATAATCGAGATTCTCGGCGTGATCGCCCTGTTCGGATTTCTCAATCGATGGAACGATTCGATGGCGACAACGCTCGAAGGCATCGGCATTTCGGCCGGCGAACGGAACATGGTCTCGAAAGGCTGGACAGCCGGGAAGCACAGCATCGCTGGCACAGAATGAGATCGTTGACTTAACGTTACGGAACGTACGATCAACTTACAGCCTGACTGTTCTGGCGGGCGACTCAGCGGTAATGCCGCGCGATCAGTGTATCGAGCGACACCACGCCCGGCCCGTGCGTCATCAGGATCAGGAAACACGCAGCCCACGTGCCGTGGATCGGCCAGGCGTCGGGGAACACGAAAATCTCGATCACCGCGGTCATGATCAGCATCGCCAGCGCCGTGAAGCGCGTGGCCAGCCCCAGCACCAGAAGCACCGGGAATATGAACTCCGCGTAAGCGGTGATATGCGCTGCAAGCCAAGGGCTGATTACCGGTAGCTGGAACTCGTTCTCGAACAGCGCCACCGCGCTGTCGGTGACCTGCCAGCCATTCAGCTTGGTCTGGCCCGAGCGCCAGAACACGCCGGCCGGCGCGAACCGGGCCACCAGCGCGATCAGCCAATAGGGAATCAACTCCATCCAGCCGATGAGCATGCGCACCAGTCGCACGAGGCCGGATTCGAAGCCGGCAGCCGATGTCGTCGCCATGTCGGTCAATCCTTCTGCGGCTCGGTGGAAAATCCAGTCACGAGGCCCGCGCCGATGAGCCCCGCGAGATTGGCGGCAAGATCGAAGTCTGCATCCTCTTTCGCCGCAACTTCAACCGCTTGGGCGAGCGTGTTTCCTGCGATCAGCGCCGCGAGAAACGCCGCGCCTCCCGCTGGCAAACCGCGCACTTCCACCTCGAGTCGCGGCCTGGCGACCAGCGCATCCTCGGGCCGCCAATTCTCGATCGGGCCAAGCTCTGCTTCGCCGGCATTCATCGCCCAGATGGTCACGATCGGGTGGCGCGAGCGGACGACTTCGGCCGAGGGATGCAGCACGAAACGCATGCCGCCGAGCGCTTCCGGAGCAATGGTTTGCAACTGGTTCGGCTCGACAGGCTCGGCCTCCGCCGCATGATAGGCGCGCGTGCGCGCGGCTTCGAGGCGCGCGACATCGGCCAGGTATGGGAGTTCCCCCGCAGGCTCGAAGAGCTCGATAAAGTCGGGGAAATCGTTGCCATAGGTCATCAGGAGCGGCGAGCACGGCGGATGCGCGGTGATGAATACGCGCGCCATGGCGTTGAAGAACTCCTCGCCTACGATCCGGCTTGTGGCCGGAAAGCGGACCCCGAGCGCTTTCACGAGGCTGGCGACCACATTATTCCGGTAGACCGCGAAGCGCCGCACAGGCTGGTTCCCCGTGTGCGACGTGACGCCTTCAGGCACCGGTTTCCCGGCGTCGAGCAGCGCCGCGGCGAACGAGGCTTGCATAGGCGCGAACATCTCAGGCCGCCGCCGCGCGTGCAGCACGCGTGAGTATTGCCTCGGCGCGCTCGGCTTCCGCGCGCAGGGTCTTCCACGCGGGTAGGTCGTTATCCCATTCGATCAGCGTCCCCACCGGCCCTGCCTGCTCGATCACGTGCCGATAGAGCGCCCACACCGGCTCCACTACCGGTGTGCCATGCGCGTCGATCAGCAGCGGCGCGCCGGTATCGTCGGCCTGCTCGTCGTGGCCGCCGAGGTGGATTTCCCTCACGCGATCGAGCGGAAAGCGCTCGAGATACGCGAGCGCGTCGGTGCCGTGGTTTTTCGCCGACACGAACACGTTGTTGACGTCGAGCAGGAGTCCGCAGCCGGTGCGCTCGGCGATCGCGCGCAGGAACTCGACCTCGGGGATCGCGCTCTCGGCGAACAGCACATACGTCGATGGATTTTCCAGAAGCATCTGCCGGCCGAGCGCGCTCTGCACTTGATCGACGTGCTCCGAGATGCGCGCCAACGTCTCCTCCGTATAGGGCAGCGGCAGGAGATCGTTGTAATAGATCTCGCCGTGCGACGACCAAGCGAGATGCTCGGAGAAACTTTCGGGCTGATAGCGCTCACAGAGCGCCTTGAGGCGCGCAAGATGCTCGCGATCGAGCGACCGCGGCGATCCGATCGAAAGCCCGACGCCGTGGATCGAAATCGCATAATCCTCGTGCAGCTTTGCGAGTTGCACATGCGGTGGCCCGCCGGCGCCCATATAATTTTCTGCGTGCACCTCAAAGAAGCCGAGCGGCTGCTTCGCCGCCGCGATGTCGCAGAAATGCTCCGGCTTGAAACCGACGCCAGCGCGCGGGGGCAGACTTGATTCGATCGGCATGGTCGCTCGCATCGCTCGCGGATGAATGCGAGGCGCGCGACGGCTATTGCCGCGCGCCTCGTCGATAGCGAAGAACGCGCTTAAGCCTTCGGCTGGAGCGAGCCCGGGCCCTTCGGGGACTGCATCGAAGCGCAGGTGCCCTTGGTCACGTATTTCCAGGCATTACCCTGAAAATCCATGGTCGAGGTGCCGGCGCAAGTAGTGCCGGCGCCGGCGGCGCAGTCGTTCTGAGCCTTGAGCGACACGCCGTAACACTTGTCCATGGTCGGCTGTGCCGGCTTCGGAGCGCCCAGCGCAGGCACGGCTGCCAGTGCGAGCGCAGCGGCGAACGAGCTGGCCAGAGTCGCGGTCGTGATCTGTTTCCTCACATTCATGACGAATCCTTTCCGGTAGGATGGGTAATGGCTACAAAACGCGGACCGGTTCGCCGGTCTCGCTTCAGGTAGTTCGCGCGAACCCAGCCCGGCGTTACGTCCCCTCACGGGGCTGTGTTCGCCGCCACAACGTCTTGGGATTGCTGAATCTTCGCGCCCATGCGTAACAAACCCGTCATGCACGACGAACTATCGATAGGAGCGCGCGTGCGGGAACGCGAAGCCGAATGGTCCGGCCTGATGCGCCGAGCCAATGCCGGCGATACGGCCTGCTATGAGCGGCTGCTCAAGGCGCTCGCGCCGGTGCTGCGCGCCGCCGCCCGCCGCGGGCTCGCCCGCGCCGGAAAAAGCGACGCGGATGCCGAGGACGTTGTGCAGGAAACCTTGCTGGCCATTCACCTGAAGCGCCACACCTGGGACGCGGCCGCGCCGCTCGGCCCTTGGGTGCGCGCCATCGCGCGGAACAAGCTGATCGATGCGCTGCGCCGCCGCGGCCGCCGTATCGAGATCCCAATCGACGATTTCGCCGATCTCCTGCCCGATACCACGGAGCAGCCGAGCGGCATCGTCGGCGATGTCGCACGCAATCTAGGCGAGCTGCCCGATCGGCAACGCAACGTCGTGCGCGCGATCGCGGTGGAAGGCGTCTCGATCACGGAGACGGCCATGCGCCTTTCGGTGAGCGAGGGCGCCGTGCGCGTGGCGTTGCACCGGGGACTTGCGGCGATTGCGATCAAACTGAGAGAATCCGAACCATGAGGACCGACCACCTGATCCGCGCCCTTGCCGCCGACGACAAGCGTGCGTCGCCGCTCGTGCGTTTTCTCTATGTCGCGCTCGCAGTGGCTTTCGTGCTGGCCGCGATCCTGTTCGCGATCCGGCTCGGGCCGCGGCCCGACATTGCCGCGGTCGCGCTCGATCCGCGTTTTCTGTTCAAATTCGTTGTGACACTGCTGCTCGCTACGACCGCGCTCGCGCTCGCGCTGCGTCTGGCGCGGCCAGGGGCCGAGACCGGCTATGCCTGGCTCCTGCTCGCCGCTGCCCCCGCGCTGCTCGCTTTCGGCGTACTGGCGGAGCTCGCCACGATGCCGGCCGCTTCCTGGGGCACGCGGCTGGTCGGAACGAATTGGCTCTATTGCCTGACCTACGTTCCCTTGCTTTCGCTGCCGCTGCTCGCGGCCGCGTTGATCGGCCTACGTCACGGTGCGCCAACGCGGCCGGCGCTTACCGGCGCGGTCGCCGGCATCCTCGCCGGCGGCATCGGCGCCGCGTTCTATGCTGCGCACTGCACCGACGACTCGCCGCTCTTCGTCGCGACCTGGTACACGATCGCGATCGGCGGCGTGACGATATTGGGCAGCCTGATCGGGCGGAAAATTCTGCGCTGGTAACGCTCGGCGCTTCTTCGCCGCGATGGCATCAACATGCGTATTGATACACATGGCACAACGATGTTGATCAGTTTTTCCGCGGTACGCATGCGGGTACGATACATTTCGACGCAGGACTTTGCCGAGTCAGTTCAAGGCGTTACGACCTCAGTGTGATTCCAGCCCTGGCACCATTTACCTGCCCGTCGTTTAGCGGTCGGATTCTCCGCCGCCGATAAGACGACGCCCGAGCGAAGTAGCCGCGATCAGTTTGCGCGGTTGCCGATAGGCCAGGCGGAGAAAACGGCCGAACTCGAGTTCGAGCCCGCATTCCTTGATTCCCCATTGGCGGAGCGCGGCCCAGCTTTCTCCGAGCCGGGCAGGAAGGTCGATCGTTCCGATCTGCTCTAGATTGGCGACGAAGTCGGCGACCAATCGTCGCCGTTCCGTCAGGACGAGAGGACGGAGGTCAAGAAACCAGTCCATATCGGGAGCCTCGACTGCGACACGCCTGAGCGTGACCGCGAGCATCTTTCGCACGTCTCCGGTGTTCTCCGCGGCGTCCAGGGCGGCCGCGAGCATTCGCGTCCAGGCATCGATCCAGATCCGGCGGCGGACATCGGGGGTCAATTTCCGCTTGCTCATCGTCACCATGCCGTCGTGAAGACGTTTCATGTGAAGCGGCCGGGCAATCCGATGGATGGTGCCGAGCCGGCGGGCCTTCATCACCCAGATCACGTCCTCGAGTGCGCTTTGGGATTGATCCACGAGCAAGTCGCCCGTCATTCCCATGAGTTCTGTCCGGCGAAGACCGACAAACGCGATCCAGGGGCACCAAGCCAGGCTCGCGATCGTCTTCTCCACCGGGCTGCCGGTGGGCTCAGGCTCCGACTGAATCCAGTCGCGCGCGCCGAACCATTGGATGTCGGGATACACGACCAGCGTCTGGGGATGGCGGTCGGCGTGTGCGAGCAAGGTTTCGTAGGCGACCGGATCGATCTTGTCGTCCTGCGCGAGATAGATGAAAAACTCGGTATCGGCTTGGTGTGTGAGCCAGTTGATATTGCCGGCCCAACCGAGCCGCTCGTTCTGGACTACGACGCGGAAGCGCGGATCGCGCTCGAACGGGCGGCATGCGGCCGCCGAGCGTTCATCGCCACCGTCGACCGAGACGACGACTTTGAAATCCCGGAAGGTCTGCGCCTGGACCGAGCGTAAGGCATCGGCCACGAGTGCCTCGCCGTGGAAGACCGGGATGCCGATCGTGATGCGGGGAGTTCGGCTCAAGCTGCAACCCTCAACTCGAAGCGAGAATACGGTCTACCACCTGCTCGGCGAAAAGGGGAGCGGTCGTGTACTTGCCGGTATCGATCGAATGATAACGGCCGTGCGAGGTAACGCCGATCTCGAACCGCTCGTGCAAGCCGCTGTTGCGCTCATCGATGTCGACCGCTCCCCAAGCGAAGATGATACCGCCCTTAAGCTCGCTCGCTTCCGCATTGTTGTTCGAGATTTCCTCGATTCCGGGAACGATCTCGGCCAGTCCGGCCCGGATGCCTGCGCGGATTGCCGCAACTGTCGTCGCATCGGGCGGAAGCGGCCAATCCGGCGGCTTGATGCCGGTCGAGCGGCCGATGCACCCGGCGGGGTACCACGAGAGGAAGAAGTCTCCTTGGCGGTAGTTCACGATATCGCCGAACGGGCCGAGCACGATCGTGGAGGAGGGCAGGGTTTCACCGTGTCCGGGCGCGCGCACCCTGAGGAAATGCTTTACGCGCCAGAGCCAGGGCCGCTGCGGGACGAGGCCAAGCGAAGCGTCGATTGCAAGTCGCCCATCCCACAATGCGTTGACCACGTGATCATAGTCCTCGCGATCACGTACGCCCGCCGATTCGAACTCGACCGTAATGCGCTGGTCGCGTCGCGCGACAACGTTCACGGTCGTTCGCAATCGCAGGCTGATCTCGGGGATCGTCCGGACATGGGCGCGCAGGATCGCTGCGAGCGCCTCGGGATCGATGGCGATCTCAGGCGTTTGAAAGGCCGCGCGGACGCGACGGGTATCGAAGGCGGCGGCGAGTTCGTCGCCCGACAATTCCCGCACCGGCGCATGGACATCGCTCCCGAAATATTCGCAGGGCCGTCCCGCTGCGTACTCGTTGGCGATCTGCCGGCATGCCTCCAAATGGGCGCGCACTTCGTCGATCGTCGACATGCTATTCGCGTGCACGAGGTAGTGGAACTGTGATGAGACGGGGACCTCGTCGATCTTGGAGCCGATCCAGCGGCGCAAGAGCGGCGCGAATGACAACGCGCCACGAATCATCGCGCGCGCGGTCCGCCGCGACCGATCGTTTCCGTAGACGAAACCTAAGTGGATCTTGCCTTCGCTCTGCGCCGACGCTTGGGTGACGCAGTCGGGATTCTTATCGAACAGATCGACTCTTACTCCGCGGGCCGCCAGTTCGAGGGCGACGCAGACGCCTTGAATCCCGGCGCCAAGCACCGCAACGCGCATCTGACGCTTCCAAAAGTTACGACAACAATCGACGTAGCACGAATCCTCTGTCTCGACAGTATGCCCAGGTGGAAGGACCGCCGCCGGAGCAGCGACCCCCTTCGGTGAAAAGTCAGCTCGGCCACACATAGGCGATGACGCTATTGCGCGGGTAGGTGCCTTCGCCGACGCGCCGGTTATGATTGCCGGAAATAATGATCGGATTGCCGCGCGCATCGATGCCCTTGACGATGCCGACGTGGC
>JAYUHJ010000418.1:0-8229 GCA_043767065.1 Hyphomicrobiales bacterium
CCATGCCGATGTCGAGCGTCGTCATGACAGCACCAGCCGGTAGCCGATGCCGCGCACCGTCTGCACGATCAGCGGATTGGCCGGGTCCCGTTCGATCTTGCGGCGCAGCCGGTTGACCTGCACGTCGACCGCGCGCTCGCTCGAAGGCGTGCCGGGTGCGGCGAGATCCAGCCGCGGCACGGTCTGGCCGGCGCGGGCAGAGAGCACGCGCAGCATTTCGCATTCGCGCTCAGTGATGCGCACCGACTTGCCGGCGCGGGTCAGCTCGCCGCGCTCCAGATGAAACACGAAGTCGCCGAAGTGCACGAGCTCGATGGTCGGCACCACGGGCGCAGTCGTGCGTTTCAGGACGTTGTTGATGCGCAACACCAGCTCGCGCGGGTCGAACGGTTTCGGGATGTAATCGTCGGCGCCGATCTCCAGTCCGGTGATGCGGTCGTCGGGGTCGGAACGCGCGGTGAGCATCAGGATCGGGACCTGCGAGCCGATGCGGATCGATTTGGCCAAGTCGAAGCCGCTCTCGCCCGGCATCATCACGTCGAGCACCAGCAGATCGAAGGCGATGCCGTCGAGCTGCTTGCGCGCCTCGGCGGCCGAGCCGGCCGTGCTCACCCGATAGCCATGATCGACCAGATAGCGCGACAACAGATCGCGGATGCGCCGGTCGTCGTCGACCACGAGGAGATGCGGCGCGTCGTCCGGAACCGGAGTCGACGTGCGGGTCATGGCGCCCTCCACGATCGTCAGCGCCCCCGGCCGCGGTTGCGGTCGGCGCGGGCGATCAATTCTTCGACCTCCGCACGGGCCGATGGCTCGATCATGGCGGTAAGGAAGCGCCGCGCCGCCTCGCGGCTCTCCGGCCCGCATTCGTGCAGCGCGCGCGCGAAGCGCCGCGTCTGCAGGTTGGCAAGATCGAGCGCCAGCGCGTCGCCTTTCGGCGTGAGGTAGAGCAGCCGCTGGCGCCGGTCGGCCGGCCCGGCGCGCTGGACGATGTAGCCGTCGTCCACCAGCTCGCGCAGCACGCGCCCCAGGCTCTGCTTGGTAATCTTCAAAATATCGAGCAGGTCGGCGACCCGCATGCCCGGATGCCGGTTCACGAAATGCAACACCCTGTGGTGCGCCCGCCCAAACTTGAGCCCGGCCAAAAGTTCGTCGGCGTCGCCGATGAAATCCCGGTAAGCGAAAAACAGCAGCTCGATCAGGTCGTAGGCCGGCCCGCCTGGGCGCTGGGTTTCCAGATCCGGGCGAGATGGGATCGTCGAGGCACTTATGTCAGCCATATTGACATATCTCGGATGGATTGTTACTAAAGAGCCAGCCTAGGCGAAAGGATCGGTCCCAAAGGCATCCGGTCGTTGCGCCGCGGAATGAAGCGCGCTCTCATTGGGCGAACATATCGGGTGTCGGGCCCCGAAGCAAAACCCCGGCGAAATGCGTGAATTGGTGGGCCCCGCCGAGGGTGCCCGCCCAAAATGATCCCTAGGGAGAGAAGCCATGGCCGCCGGTGCGACCTTCGACAAACGCGATGGCTGGATCTGGTACGACGGCAAGCTGGTGCCATGGGCCGACGCGAACCTGCACGTGCTTTCGCACGGCCTGCATTACGCGAGCTGCGTGTTCGAGGGCGAGCGCGCCTATGGCGGCACGATCTTCAAGAGCACCTTGCATTCGGAGCGCCTGAAGCGCTCGGCCGAAATCCTGGACTTCACCATTCCCTATTCGATCCAGGAGATCGACGCGGCCAAGCAACTCGTGCTCGAGAAGAACGGGCTGAAGGACGCCTATGTGCGCCCGGTCGCCTGGCGCGGCAGCGAAATGATGGGCGTCTCGGCGCAGCACAACAAAATCCACCTCGCCATCGCGAGCTGGGAATGGCCGAGCTATTTCGATCCGGCCGAGCGGCTGAAGGGGCTGCGCCTCGGCGTCGCCGAATATCTCCGGCCCGACCCGCGCACGATCCCGGCCAAGGCCAAGGCCGCCGGCCTCTACATGATCTGCACGATCTCCAAGCACAAGGCCGAGCGCGAAGGCTATGCCGACGCGCTGATGTACGACTGGCGCGGCTATGTCGCCGAATGCACCGGCGCCAACATCTTCTTCGTCAAGGACGGCAAGATTCACACGCCGACGCCCGACTGCTTCCTCGACGGCATCACCCGCAACACCGTGATCGGGCTGGCGAAGAAGCGCGGCATCGAGGTGATCGAGCGTCACATCAAGCCCGAAGAGCTCGACGGCTTCGAGCAATGCTTCATCACCGGCACCGCCGCGGAAGTCACACCCGTATCCGAGATCGGCAAGTGGCGCTTCAAGGTCGGCGACATCGTGAAGCAGCTGATGGACGACTATAGCGCCGAAGTGCTGCTGAAGAAGCGCTCGGCGGCGGCGTGAAGTCCTAGAAAACTGGAGGGACGAAAAACGGGGCGACTTAGTTGCCCCGTTTCTGATTCTGCGGTCAGCGTCAGTTCGTCCCCGGTCCGTAGCGCACGCCGATGATCCGGTCGTCGCCCGACTCCGGTGCCCAGACCTCGCCCGGCTTGCCCAGCATCTGCCGCACGTTGCGCCCGGGGAAGCTTTGGAATTTTTCCGTCTTCGGGTCGAAACGCACGATGGTATTGCTGCCGAAATCGGTGAGCCACACCGCGTCCTGCTCGTCGACATAGATCGAATAGGCCATCGGCGCATTGCCCGGCAGTTTCCACTTCTTCCAGGACTTTGCGGCAGGATCGTAGAGGCCGACCTCGCCGGAATTCCACAGGCTCACCCAGAGCCGGTTCTTGGAGTCCGACCACACCCGTCGCGCGCCCGCGCCCTTGCTCGGCGTGTCCACCACCTCGACCGCGCCGGTCGCGATATCGATCTTCGCGATGTAATCGCCGGCCAGCGACGAATACCAGACCTCACCCGATGGCGTGGTCGCGATGCCGTAAGGTCCGCGGCCCTTGGGCGCGTCCCAGACCTTCACTTCGCCGGTCTTCGGATCGACCTTGCCATAGACCCCGGTTTGGCCGGTGAACCAGACCATGCCGTTCTTGTCGAACGTGAGCGTGTTCAGGTTGGTGTAGCCTCTCTCCTTCGGCAGCGGGAATGCCGTGACCAGCTCCGAGCGTGGATCGACGCGGACGATCGCGTTCAGACCGCCGTCGGTCACCCATGGCGCGCCATCCGGGCTAATGACTACGCCGTGCGGCGCCGAACGCTCGCCGAGCTTGATCTGGCGCACGGCGCCATTGCGCGGGTCGAGCCGGCCGAGCGCGCCCTGGCCTTGCGCGGTGTACCAGACGATGCCGTCGGCCCCGACCGCGACGTCGTGCGGCCGCGAGCCCGGATTTACCGGAAACGTCTTCAATTCGAACGCCGCCGCCGGCAGCGTCAGCGCCAGCGCCGCGAGCGCCGCGAGCATGGTCTTCTTCATGGCGTTGCTCCCGTATTTATTCAACCGCATCGCGCGCGGGCGCTTTCCAGCGCGCGGCGGCCTTATCGTCTTTCTCGTGCGCCTCGACCCAATGCATAACCCCGGCCGCCTCGACCTTCTTCCAGAACGGCGCCTTGGTCTTGAGGTAATCCATCAGGAATTCCGCCGCCGCGAAGGCCGCCTGCCGATGTGCGGACGCGACCGCGACCAGCACGATGGTCTCACCCGGCTCGATGCGCCCGGTGCGGTGCACGACGCGCACGCCGAGCAACGGCCAGCGCGTTTCCGCCTCGCGCACATGACCCTCGATCTCGGCTTCCGCCATGCCTGGATAATGCTCGAGCGAGAGCGCGGCAATCTTCTCGCCGGCCTCGTCGCCGCGGCAGATGCCGCTGAACGTCACCACCGCGCCGATGTCCATGCGCCCGCGCGCGAGCGCCGCGGATTCAGCGGCGCCGTCGATCGCGTCTGGGGTGATTCGGACCTTGCTCATTGTTGTGGTCCCCGCGAGGGGAAAGCGAATACTAGCCCCCCGTCATCGGCGGAAACAGGGCGATCTCGCGCGCGCCTTTGATGGCGGCCTGCGGCTGCACATGTATGCGGTCGATGGCCGCGCGAACGATTTTGGGGTTCTCGAAGGCATAGGCATATTCCTCGCCGCGGCCGGCGAGCCATTGCACCAGCTCGCCAACGGTCGCGACCGAGGCGGGCGGCGAGACTTCTTCCTCGGTCTTGCCTACGCGCTCGCGGATCCAGGCGAAGTAGAGAACTTTCATCGCTCGTCCACGAAGTGCCGCAGCCCGGCGCGGAAATAATCGAAACCCGTATAGAGCGTCAGAATCGCCGCGATCCACAGCAGCGAGATTCCGGTCCAGGTCGCGCCGGGCAGTACCAGATCGCCCGCCGGCCCGGCGATCAGGAAGCCGACCGCCACGTTCTGCAGCACCGTCTTCCATTTCGCTAGGCGCGATACCGGCACGCTTACGCGCAGCTCCGCAAGATATTCGCGCATGCCGGATACGAGAATTTCCCGGCACAGGATGATGAAGGCCGCCCACATCGACCAGCCGCGGATCGTGTCGTCGAATGCGAGGAATAGGAGCGTGGCGCCGACCAGCAGTTTGTCGGCGATCGGATCGAGCATTCGCCCTAGCGACGACTGCTCGCCATAGGTGCGCGCCGCCCAGCCGTCGACCAAGTCGGTGAGTGCGGCCGCGATGAACACGAACAGCGCGACCCAGCGCAACCAAAATCCAAAGCCGTAAATCGTCCCGGCGAACAGGCAGGCGGCCACGACCGGCACCGCCGCGATGCGCGAGTAGGTGAGCAGATTGGGCAACGCGAAAGCCCGGCTGCCTGGGGGCGCCGCGCCGATCCGGTTCGCGGCCGGGTTCGTCGTCTCGCTCATGGGTCGCTCCGCTCTAAGAAGGCCATTCCGCTGGCCTCCGCGTCAACCCAAAATCCCGTCAACGGGTCTCAACCATTGGCATGAAAGAAGTCGTAGACCGCCTTCGCAGTCGCGGCGTTGACGCCGGGCACGGTTTCGAGGTCCGCAAGCGAAGCTCGCTCGATCGCCTTCAGGGTGCCGAAGTGGTGCAACAGCGCGCGCTTGCGCGCCGGGCCGACGCCGGTGATTTCCTGCAGGCCGGAGCTGGTGATGTCGCGCTTGCGCCGGGCCCGGTGCGATCCCACCGCGAAGCGGTGGGCCTCGTCGCGCAGCCGCTGAACGAAATAGAGCACCGGATCGCGCGGCTTGAGCCGGAACGGCTCGCGGCCCGGAGCATGGAAGGTCTCGCGCCCGGCGTCGCGGTCCTCGCCTTTGGCCACCGCGATCAGCGGCACGTCGGTAACGCCGAGCGCGGTCAATGTCTCGCGCGCGACGCCCAATTGCCCGGTGCCGCCGTCGATGATGACAAGATCGGGCCATGGCGACTCGGCGGCATCCTCCGGCGATGCAGTCTCGCGCGGCGCCCCGGCCTTGAGCCGCGCGAAGCGCCGCCGCAGCACCTCACGCATCATGCCGTAATCGTCCCCGGGCGCGAGCTCCTCCGATTTGATGTTGAACTTGCGGTACTGGTTCTTCACGAAGCCATCGGGCCCGGCCACCACCATGACGCCCACCGGGTTCGAGCCGGTGATGTGGCTGTTGTCATAGACCTCGATCCGGCGGGGCGGCTGCTCGAGCCCGAGGGTCTCGGCGAGCGCCTTCAGGTGCCGTGCCTGCGAAGAGGCCTCGGCCATCCGGCGGCCGAGCGCCTCGCGCCCGTTCAGCTGCGCATGCTCGACGAGTGCCCGCTTTTCCCCGCGCTGCGGTACCTGAACCTCGATGCGGTGACCGGCGCGAGTGGACAGCGCTTCCTCGAGCAGCGCTTGGTCTTCGATCTCGTGCGAGAGCAATACGAGCCGCGGGCAGGGGCGGGTGTCGTAGAACTGGGCGAGGAAGCTGCCAAGCACCTCGCCCGGCGAAAGTGAACGGTCCGCGCGCGGGAAAAAGGCGCGGTTGCCCCAGTTCAGGAACGCGCGGAAGAAAAACACCTCGACGCAGGTAACCCCGCCGTCCTGATGCACGGCGAAAACGTCGGCTTCCTCGACGCCGCTCGGATTGATGCCCTGCTGCGACTGGATGGTGGCGAGCGCCGCGATGCGGTCGCGGTAGAAGCCGGCGCGTTCGTAGTCCTGCGCCGCCGAAGCGCCTTCCATGGCGTGCGCCAGCGCATCCTGCACCTTGCGGCTCTTGCCCGAGAGGAAGTCGCGCGCTTCTTCCACGAGCCCGTTGTAGTCGGCGAGCGAAATCTCGCCGGTGCAGGGCGCCGAGCAGCGCTTGATCTGGAACAGCAGGCACGGCCGCGTTCGATTCTCGTAGAACCCGTCCGAGCAGGAGCGCACCAGGAACGCGCGCTCGAGCGCGTTGATCGTGCGGTTGACGGCGCCGGGCGAGGCGAACGGCCCGAAATAATCGCCGGGCAGGCTGCGTGCTCCGCGATGCTTGAGGATCTGCGGCGCGGCGTGGTTGGTACGCAGCAAAATATAGGGAAACGACTTGTCGTCGCGCAGGAATACGTTGAACGGCGGCGCGAAGCGCCGGATCAGGTTGGCTTCGAGCAGCAGCGCCTCGGTCTCGGTCGCGGTCGAAATGCACTCCATGCTCGCGGTGGTCGCGATCATGCGCGCGATGCGGTTGGTGTGGCCGTTGCCGCGCGCGTAGGAGATCACCCGCTTCTGCAGGTTCTTGGCCTTGCCGACATAGAGCACGTCGCCCTTGGCATCGATCATGCGGTAGACGCCGGGGCCGGTGGGCGCGAGCCGCGCGAAATGGAGGATCGCCTCGCGGCCGCGCGTAACGGCATTGGGCTCGGGCGGCAGCTCGGGCAGAACGTCGCGGTCGATCTCGACCGGCAACGCCGCTTCCTCGGCTTCCGTCTCGTTCTGTTCTTCCGCCTCGATTGTCGGGTCGATGTCCCGCCGCTTCCCGTCCATGGCTGCAAAGTAGGGATTCGCGATGCTCCGGGCCAGCGCCATCCCGGCAGACACCAAATGGCCGCGCTTCTGCCGCCGGCGGGTCATTCCCACGCCCGGCATCAACGGTTTGTTAGCCATAGGCGAAGAGATCGCCGGGAAACGGCGCGCCGGTAACAAATTCAATTCTCTTAAAAGTTTAAATGATCCCGAAAGGGCGGACTTGAGTTTCGAGTTCTGCGTAAAGAGGGGATTCAGCATGAAGAAGCTGCTGATAGCCGCGGCGGTGGCCATGTTGGGCACCAACGCGATGGCTGCGGACTTCCCGCGGCGTGCGCCGGGACCGATCTACGCCGATCCGCTCGCCGCCCGCATCTTCGACTGGAGCGGGTTCTATCTCGGCGGCAATGTCGGTTACGGCTGGAGCAACATAGCCGGCATCGGCACCGGCGGGTTCCTCGGCGGCATCCACGGCGGCTACAATTACATGTGGGCCAACGGGTTTCTGATCGGCGCCGAAGCCGATCTTTCCCTCGCCGGGGTCAGCGGCGCCGCCGGCCCGATGAATGCCAACCTCGATTATTTCGGAACGATCCGCGGGCGCATCGGCTTCGCCGTCGATCGCATGCTGTTCTACGGCACCGTGGGCTGGGCCTGGGGCAGTGGCACGCTGGCCAATGGCGGTCTCAGCTTTCGCAAGGCGCATGGCGGTTGGACTTATGGTGTCGGCGTCGAGGGCGCAATCACGCAGAACCTCGTCGCCCGCGTGGAGTACCTGCGCCTCAATCTCGGTGCGGAGACCTACCTGACCATCGTCGGCCCGGTGCGGACCGAGATCGACACCAGCATCTTGCGCGTGGGCATGAGCTACAAGTTCTGACCCGCGGCACCAAGAGCGGTTCCGCGCCTCGACGCCCCGGCTTGGTCCGGGGCGTTCGTGTTACTGCGGTTTGGTCTCGGCGAAAGCCGGCACCTTCCAGGCGAACTCGTCGAGCCAGCCGACCAAGTTCGGGTACGCAGCGCGCCAGCGGCCCTCGAAGCGAAAATCCTGGTAGCCCAGCGCGCAGGCGAGCGTGATGTGGCCGACGTGCAGCATGGGCTGGAACGGCGGCGGCGCCGCTTCCAAAAAGTCCAGCGCGCGGCTCACCTTGCCGGCTTGGTGCTCGATCCAGCGCGCCTCGTGCTTTTCCTTCGGCCGCCAACGTCCTTCGTAGATCAACAGGATCGAGGCATCGAGAATGCCGTCGCACAACGCGTGCAAACGCTGTGCTGCGATGCGCTCCATACCGCCGCGCGGCAGGATGCGCCCGCCGCCGGCGAGTTCATCGAGATATTCGAGGATCACGCGCGAGTCGTAG
>JAYUHJ010000419.1:0-8192 GCA_043767065.1 Hyphomicrobiales bacterium
TCTTCCGCCAGATCGAATAGGGGCGCTTTTCACGTCCCTTGACCCGCGCCCGGATCTTGCGCGCGGAGAGCGCGTCTGTCAGCTCTTGCTCGATCTCCGCGATCAGGCCTTTGTCCTTCTCGCGCATGCTCGCGAGCCGTTGCTCGATCGAGCGGTGGGCTTCGGGCGTGATCTGGCGGAACGCTAAGTCCTCCAACTCCTCGCGCATCTCGTGCATGCCCATGCGGCCGGCGAGCGGCGCATAGATGTCGAGCGTTTCCTCGGCGATGCGGTTGCGCTTGTCCTCCGGCATGAATTTGAGCGTGCGCATATTGTGCAGCCGGTCGGCGAGCTTCACGAGCAGCACGCGCACGTCGTCGGCGATGGCGAGCAAGAGTTTGCGAAGATTCTCCGCCTGCTCCGCGCGCTTAGAGACGAGATCGAGCTTCTTGAGCTTGGTCAGCCCCTCGACCAGCCCGGCGATCTCCTTGCCGAATTGCTTCTCGATCTGCGCCCGCGTCGCGCGCGTATCCTCGATGGTGTCGTGCAGCAGCGCTGCGATGATGGTGGCGTCGTCGAGCTTGAGGTCGGTAAGGATCCCGGCGACCTCCAGCGGATGCGAAAAATACGGATCGCCCGAGGCGCGCTTCTGCTTGCCGTGCGCCTTCATGGCGTAGACATAGGCGCGGTTGAGCAACGCCTCGTCCGCGTGCGGATTGTAGCGGCGCACCCGCTCCACCAACTCGTAATGTCGCATCGTCGCCAAGGGGGCCAAATTCCTTGCCCGTTCAAGGACCGGTGCCACGCCCTGCCGACGACTCGGCAGTCAAAACGCGGCAGGCCGCCAGCAAAATATCATTGCGCGGCCCTTCTGTCGCAATCCCGGACCCGCGCCGGCCCCGAAACGAAACGGCCCGGCACAGAGGCCGGGCCGCGAATTCATTGAGCTATGCGGCGCTCAGACCGGGCCTTCGGTGTCGTCCTCCGGGACCTGCTCCGGCGGAACCAGGCCCTGCAGGCCGGCGAGCAGCTCTTCCTCGGTCATGCGGTCCATCTGCACCGGGGCGTCCTCCGATTCCTTGCCGGTACCGGCGCCCGCGATCATCGGCACCGTCTCGGGCTCCGGCTCGTCCACCTCGGTGTGCTTCTGTAACGAGTGGATCAGCTCTTCCTTGAGGTCTTGGGGCTGCACCGTCTGGTCGGCGATCTCGCGCAGCGCCACGACCGGATTCTTGTCGTTGTCGCGCTCGATAGTGATCGGCGAACCGGCCGAGATCATGCGCGCGCGGTGGCTCGCCAACAGCACCAGGTCGAAGCGATTCTCGACCTTATCGACGCAGTCTTCGACGGTGACGCGAGCCATGCTGAATCTCCGGGCCGGGGCAGTGCGGGAGTGCGCGGCCTATAGCGTACGCAACGCCGCGACGCAACACCGCAGGGGACAATTTCCGCGTGCCTTGGTTTTGCTACGAAGGTTTGCTACGAAAAATGAAGTTTCCAGGCTATTTGGAAACCGCCGCGGCTTACGCGGCCGAAGCTTTCGCCAACCCATTATTGCGAGATATTCCATGCCAACCACCGACAAAATCGCTCTGTTTATCGACGGCGCCAACCTCTACGCCACCACCAAGGGCCTCGGCTTCGACATCGACTACAAGCGGCTGCTGAAGGAATTTCAGAGCCGCGGCAAGCTGGTGCGCGCCTTCTATTACACCGCGCTGATCGAGGATCAGGAATATTCCTCGATCCGCCCGCTGCTCGATTGGCTCGATTACAACGGCTACACGGTCGTGACCAAGCCGGCCAAGGAGTTCACCGACTCCACCGGCCGCCGCAAGGTCAAAGGCAACATGGACATCGAGCTCGCGGTCGACATGATGGAACTCGCGCCGCATGTCGATGAGATCGTGCTGTTCTCCGGCGACGGCGACTTTCGCCCGCTGGTCGAGGCCGTGCAGCGCCGCGGCGCGCGTGTGACGGTGATTTCCACGATCTCGACCCAGCCGCCCATGGTGGCCGACGAATTGCGCCGCCAGGCCGACGTGTTCACCGATCTCGCCGATCTGCACGACAAGGTCGGCCGCGATCCGGCCGAGCGCGCCGCGCGCGAAGCTGCGCGCGAAGCACGCGGACCGCGCGAGGACCGCGGACCGCGCAACGACAGCGTGGGCAACCAGATGCCGGGCTTCGTCCAGCGCAGCGTGACGCCGCCAGCGCGTGCCTTCGAGCCGGATCCGGAAGAGGCTTGATCCGTGGCGATCGCGGCCGAACCGGGCCGCGATTGCCCGCTCTGCCCTCGCCTCGTCGCGTTCAGGAAACAGAGCCGCAAGACGCAACCCGATTGGCACAACGCACCGGTGCCGAGCTTCGGCGCGCGCGAGGCGCGGCTCTTGATCGTCGGACTGGCGCCCGGCCTGCGCGGCGCCAATCGCACCGGCCGCCCCTTCACCGGCGATTATTCGGGCAAGCTTTTATACGAAACGCTCATCAAGTCCGGCTTCGCGCGCGGCAGCTACGACGCGCGGCCCGACGACGGGCTTGAACTCGTCGATGCGCGCATTGCGAACGCAGTGAGCTGCGTGCCGCCCGTGAACAAGCCGACTCCTCTAGAAATCCGCACCTGCAACCAGTTCCTGGCCAGAACCCTCGCCGGCATGCCGAAGCTCGCGGCGATCGTCGCGCTCGGGCGTATCGCCCATGATGCGGTGCTGCTGGCGCTCGACGGCAAGCGCGCCAAAATGCCCTTCGCCCACGGCGCGGTGCACGAGCTTGGCCGTTTTACTTTATACGACAGCTTCCACTGCTCACCGCTGAACACAAACACCGGCCGCCTGACGCCAAAAATGTTCGGCGCGGTGTTCGCGAAAGTTCGCACTCACCTGGCGAAGTAGATCGACGCTCATAACACCTGCGTCGCCGCCTCGGCCCCACGGCGAACGAGCTCGAGTCGGCCTCCGCTGGATCGCAAGACCGTCACCGAGCAGTGGTCGGGGTGAAAATTGACGACGCGCTCGTCGCCGACAGCCGCGCCAACGGCAATATTGATGGCAATGAAGTGAGTGACCGCCACCGCATCCCGGTCCAGCTCCGCAAGAGCCGCCAGCACCTGGCCGCGCCATTGCTGCAGCGGCGCATCCAGTTGCGGCCAAGTGCGGGTTGCGATTTCGCGGAGCCACTTGCCGCGCTGCTCGAGCTCGTTCACAGGCGACAGAATTTCCGCGACTCGCGGCTCGATCCGAGGCTCGACGTGCCAGGCCGCCGCGAGCGGAGCCGCCGTCTCGCGCGTGCGCGCCAAAGGGCTCACGATCAGTTCCGCTGGCACGAGCTGTTGCACAAGGCCCCGCGCCTGCTCGTGCCCAAGCGCATCGAGACCGGGGTCGAGGTCGCGATCCCAGCCAGCGGCCGCGCGGCCGTGCCGCACCAGATAGAGAATCGGCATCAGGATTAAGCCGAAGCGCTCGCTCGCGAACGCGGATGGCTGGATAGCCAGGCGAGTGTTTCGGCGGCGCTCTGGTCCGGCGGAAATACCGGATAGATCGCGTGGGTGGCCGTACCGTCGTCGATCACCAGCGTGAGCCGCTTCAGGAGCGTCATGCCATCGACCTCGAAGGTCGGCAGCCGTAAGGCGTGAGCCAGCGCGAGCTTTTCATCGGATAGCATCGCAAACGGCAAATGCAGCCGCTCGGCCGCTTCGCGCTGATAGGCCGTGTCCTGGGTCGAGAGCCCGAACAGCTGCGCGGCGCCCGCCTTCTGCAAGTCCGAGAAATGATCGCGGAACCCGCACGACTGTGGCGTGCAGCCGCGCGCGCCGGGGATCGCGTCCCAGCCGGTCGGCAATTGCCCGCCCGGCCGTCCGGTGCGTGGATAGGCATAGACAACGATACGGCCGCCGAGCTTCGCCAGATTGACCACGCTTCCATCGGTCGCGGACAGCACCAGGTCCGGCATGCGCATGCCCGGCAAGTGACGCGCGGCGCCATCGTCCCGCGGCACCGGCAGGTTTTCGGGCAAAACTGTTGGATCGTGCAGGACCGCCATGATCAGTCCTTTTGCCGCATAAGCCGCCCGCGCTCGCGCTGCCAATCGCGCTTCTTCTCGGTATCGCGCTTGTCGTGCAGCTTCTTGCCGCGCGCCAGCGCGATCTCGACCTTGGCCCGGCCGCGCTTGTTGAAATAGAGCTTGAGCGGCACGATAGTCATGCCCTCGCGCTCGACCGCGCCAACCAGCTTGTTGATCTGGCGCGCGTGCAGCAGAAGCTTTCGCGGCCGTTTCGGCGTGTGGTTGAATTGTCCCGCTTGCAGATACTCGGGGATGTTGGCGTTGACCAGCCAAATCTCGCCCGCGCGTGCGTCGGCGTAGGACTCCGCGATGGTCGCCTTGCCCGAGCGCAGCGATTTCACCTCGCTGCCGCTGAGCGCGATCCCGGCCTCGAACGTCTCGCCGATGTGAAAATTGAAGCGCGCCTTGCGGTTCTGCGCGACGACACGCCGGTTATCGGGCTCTTTTTTTGCCATGGGCGAGGCCGCGACGCATCCGCGCCTCAGGCGTTGAGCAGGCCCGCGCGCACCATCGCCTCGCGCACCACGCGCTTGCCGTTATCCGACAGCGGACCGAGCGGCAGCCGCACGGCGTCCGAGCACTTGCCCAAGAGCGAGAGCGCATACTTCGTCGGAGCCGGACTGTTCTCGATGAACAAAGCCAAATGCAGCGACAAGAGCCGGTCCTGGATTTTCAAGGCGGCGGCATGATTGCCGGCAAGCGAGGCGTCCTGGAACTCGCCGCACAACCGCGGCGCCACGTTCGAAGTTACCGAAATGCAGCCTACGCCGCCCTGCGCGTTGAAGCCGAGCGCCGTCGGATCCTCGCCGGAGAGCTGGATGAAGTCGGGACCGCAAGCCAGGCGCTGCTGGCTGACGCGCACGAGATTCGCGGTCGCGTCCTTGACGCCCTTGATATTCTTCAGCTCCGAGAGCCGCTTCATGGTCTCGACCGACATGTCGATCACCGAGCGCGGTGGAATGTTGTAGATGAAGATCGGAATTCCGATCGCGTCGTTGACCGCCTTGTAATGCCGATAGAGGCCTTCCTGGCCGGGCTTGTTGTAATAAGGAGTGACCACCAGTACCGCGTCGGCGCCCGCCTTTTCCGCGTGCTTGGCGAGCGAAACCGCTTCCGCGGTGGAATTCGAGCCCGCGCCGGCGATCACCGGCACGCGGCCCTTGGCCTGTTGCACGCACCACTCGACCACATGGTGGTGCTCCTCGTGCGTGAGCGTCGGGCTCTCGCCCGTGGTGCCGACCGGCACGAGCCCGTCGGTGCCCTCGGCGATCTGCCAATCCACCAGCTCGCGGAACGCGCGCTCGTCGAGTCCGCCGTTCTTGAACGGCGTCACCAGCGCGGTGAATGAGCCCCGGAACATCATGCTCTCCTGATCGTGACCACGATTAGCGCGGAACCGGGGGGCGCGGAAGCCCCCGATCCATCAAGGAAATTGAAGCTTAACCCCTGCCGGGCCATAGGATGCCGTAATTGGGGTGATTCTGCTGCCATGACTCCTAGCCTTATGACTCCGAGATTGTTCGCGACCGCTTTGCTCGCCGCCGCGCTCGTCGTGGCCGCGCCCGCGTGCGCGCAGAACGGCGACGCGACCGCGGTCAAGCAAGCGCTCGACCTGTTGCGGGCCGGCGACGCTCCCAAGGCCCAGGCGCTCGCCGGCCAGATGCGCGATTCCGCCGCCCGCGCGCTGGTGCAATGGGCCGCGATCCGGCTCACCCCCAAGGACATGGGCTTCGAGAAGATCAACGCTTTCCTGCGCGAGCGGCCCCATTGGCCGCACCAGTCGCTGATGCGCCGCCGTGCCGAGAAGCTGCTCTATGACGAGAAGCGCGACGCCGCGACGATCCGCGCCTTCTTCGGCCGCGAGAAGCCGGTTTCCGGCGAAGGCAGGCTCGCGCTCGCGCGCGCACTGCTTGTGGCCGACAAGAACGCCGCCCATGTGCTGGTGCGCGAAGCCTGGCAGGGCGACGATCTTTCCAAGGACATCGAGACGGCGACGCTCAAGGAATTCTCCGGCGTACTCGCGCGCGCCGATCACAAAGCGCGTGCCGACCGCTTTTTCTACCAGGAGAAGACCGAGCTGGCGCTACGCGCGGCCGAGCGCGGAGGCGCCGAGCTTTCCGCCTATGGCAAGGCGCGCGCCGCGGTGATCCGCAAGGCCGCCAATGCCGGCAAGCTCATGGACGCGGTTCCGGCCACGCTCAAGAACGAGCCGGGCTATATTTTCGCGCGCGTCCAACTGCTTCGCCGCAAGGAAGATTACGCTGGTGCCGCCAAGCTCCTGCTCGCGGCACCGCGCGACCCCATGGCGCTGATCGACCCCGACGAGTGGTGGGTGCAGCGCCGGCTGATCGCGCGCAAGCTCCTGGAAACCGGCGACGCCCGCACCGCTTACCGGCTCGCGAGTCAGGCGGCGATGCCCGAGAAGGAGAACCCGCGGGTCGAGCACGAATTCACCGCCGGCTGGATCGCGTTGCGTTTCCTCAAGGATTCCACCGCCGCGGCCCGCCATTTCGCCGCGATCAATAAGTTTTCGTCCCACCCGACCTCGCTCGCGCGCGGCCACTATTGGCACGGCCGCGCGCTTGAAGCCGCCGGCGACCGCGTCGCCGCGCTTGCCGAATACGACCGCGCTTCGCGCCACGTCTATGCCTATTACGGCCAGATCGCCCGCAGCCGCATGGGCACCAAGGAGCTGCCGGTTTCCGCGCCGCCGGCGCCGAGCGCCGCCGCGCGGGCCGAGTTCGAGCGCCAGGAACCGGTGCGCGCTCTCCGGCTGCTGTATGCCGCCGGCGAGACCGACCTTGCGCTCTCCATGCTCCTCGATCTCACCGAACGCGCTCGCGACGTCGCCACCGCGACGCTGCTCGCCGAAATTCCTCATCAGGCCCAGGACGCCCGCTCGCTCGTGTTCGTCGCCAAGGCCGCGTTCGGCCGCGGGCTGCCGATCGACACCCACGCCTTCCCCACCTTCGGCATGCCGGCGTACAAGACGGCCGGCCCCGCGATCGATAGCGCGCTGGTCTATTCCATCGCGCGCCAGGAAAGCGCCTTCAACCCCAAGGCCGTCTCTCCGGCCAACGCGCGCGGGCTGATGCAGGTGGTGCCATCGACCGGCAAGGCCATCGCCAAGAAATACGGCGTCGCCTTCGACGCCAAGAAGCTGATCGGCGACCCGGCCTTCAACGTGCAGATCGGCGCCGCCGAGCTCGGCGATCTGCTCGAGGTCTATCGCGGCTCCTATATCCTCACCTTCGCCGCCTATAATGCCGGCCGCTCGCGCGTGGCCGAATGGATCGGCCGCTACGGCGACCCGCGCGACGCCAAGGTCGACCCGATCGACTGGGTCGAGCGCATCCCGTTCTCCGAGACCCGCAATTACGTGCAGCGGATCATGGAAAACGTGCAGGTCTACAAGGCCCGCTTCGGCAAGAACGGCGCGATGATCGATGCCGATCTGGCGCGGGGAAGGGTGAACTGAGCCTACCTCTCCCCGCTTGCGGGGAGAGGTCGGGCGCCGGAGCGAAGCGACGGCGACCGGGTGAGGGGGAGTTGCCGCATGCGTGGTGCGAACGAAAAGAAAATCCAACTAGCACGGCGCCTTCGGCACGATTCGACAATGGCCGAACTTCGGCTCTGGAGTCGACTTAGATCTCGTGCTCTGCAAGGTCACAAATTCGTTCGCCAAGAGCCGATCGGGCCCTATGTCGTCGATTTCGTCTGCCGAGAGCAGCGTCTCGTAATCGAAGTCGATGGCGGACAGCATGCTGCCAACCCCAACGACGCAATGCGCGACAGGTGGCTCGAGGATCGCCGCTATCGTGTGCTGCGTTTCTGGAATAATGAGGTCCTTGCTAACATCGAGGGCGTTCTGGAATCCATCGCTGCTGAGCTTGCGAAGACGCCCCCTCACCCGGATCGCTTCGCGACATAGCCGATGCTTCGCATCGGCGTTCTTTACACATGACGGCGGCCGGAGGCCGCCTATGCCTCTCCCCGCAAGCGGGGAGAGGTGAAGGGACGAGCCCGGCAATGACAAGCAGGTATTCACATGCAGTTCGAAGACCTCTATTTCAACGCCCCGGACGGCCTCCGGCTGCATGTGCTGGCGGCCGGACCGCACGCGAGCGCGCGACTGCCCGCTCTATGCCTGCCCG
>JAYUHJ010000420.1:0-3464 GCA_043767065.1 Hyphomicrobiales bacterium
CCAGGTGCTGGCGGCGCCGAACGGCGCGCTTATGGCGCCGACGCCCTTGACGCTCGCCGAGACCGCCAGCGTGTTCGGCGAGATGCTGACCTTCCGCGCACTGCTGGCGGAAACGAAAAATCCGGCCCAGCACAAAGCGATGCTGGCGCAGAAGGTCGAGGACATGCTGAACACGGTCGTGCGCCAGATCGCGTTCTATACCTTCGAGCGCAAGCTGCATCTGGAGCGCAAAAACGGCGAACTCACCGCCGACAAGATCTCCGAGCTATGGATGAGCGTGCAGGGCGAAAGCCTCGGCCCCGCCATCCGGCTCGGGCCGGGCTACGAGACTTTCTGGGCCTATATCCCGCACTTCATCCACTCGCCGTTCTACGTTTATGCCTATGCCTTCGGCGATTGCCTGGTGAACTCGCTCTATGCGGTTTACGAGAAGGCCGAAGCCGGCTTCGCCGAGCGCTATCTCGCCATGCTCGCCGCCGGCGGCACCAAGCATCATGCGGAGCTGCTCAAACCCTTCGGCCTCGACGCGCGCGATCCCAAATTCTGGCAGGGCGGCCTCAGCGTGATCGAGCGGATGATCGACGAGATCGAGGCGCTCGACCGAGCAAGTTAGGCAACTTTCTTATTGCCACGTTAGGCGGTAAGCTTCCCGTATGGGTTGCAAACTGACATTTCTACTTAGCATCGCTCTCGCCTTTTTGCCGGCGTGCGCCGGTGCTGAAATGCAGAAGCTAAACGAGGTCGCTTGGTGGGCTGCTTATGGGGGCATCAACGACGAAGGCGCATTTACGTGTGCGATGGTGACAACCACCCCCGACGGCAGAGGTGCCAAGTTTGTTATCGAACACCGTAAGGGGTCGAACACACTCCTGGTGCGCTTCCTGAAACCGACCTGGGTCGTTCCAAGAGGTGCACGGAAACAGGTTGTTGTGCAGTTCGGCTATAACCAGCCTTGGAGCGTGGTCGCAATCGGCTTCGGCAATGAACTACGCGGCGGCATACCGCTTCGTGACGCTGATGCATTTCTGTCAGGCTTTCAAAGCGCTGGCAGGATCGAAGTAACGTTTATCGGCGGCACCGAGACTCCATGGGAACTCGCGACCGGTGGCGGTGGTTTTGTAGAAGCAGATTTCCGCAAGTGTATTCGTATGTCGATACCGGTACAGCAAAGACCACCAACACAGCCCTAAAGCGGTCAACGCGATGAAGCTCAAGATTACCAAGCGCGGAGAGGAAATCGCCGTCACGCTTCCTGACGAGCTTGTTGCGCAACTTGAGTGGCAGTCCGGTGACGTACTTGAGGGCGAGGTCGTCGATGGCGGTCTGAAGATCATACGGACCAAGACGAAGCACGAGCGCGCGATGAAGATCGTGGACGACGTCATCGAAGAGTATCGCGAGACGCTTCAAGCGCTCGCGAAGAGCTAGTGCTTTTCTGTATTATTTACAGACAGGCGGCTATTTATCGCGCGTGATCAAGGCACAGAAGCGGAGATTGGAGGCTGTGACAGATGTTTGTTGTCAGCAGCGGGTTCATTGGCAAGTTTAAGATAGGAGACAACGTCAATTATAATTTGGCGGTGTTGGCGCAGTTGTATGATCACTTTGGCCGTGGTTTGGAAGATAAACAGAAATTACTGTGCAAGCCGATCACCATCCTACTTATTTCCATCATCGAAGCATTTCTATATGACCTTCACTTTAGAGGCCGGACCTTCACGTCGGAAGGTGTAGCAAATGTAGCTCGATCCTGGTTCGAAGCTCTACGTGGGAGCAATGTTGATGAGTTTGCGAGACTCATCGATAGAGCGAAGAACCACAAATTATTGGGCGATGTGGGCGATGAATTTTACAGCAGCCTTCACGAACTTCGAAAGCTAAGGAACCGTGTTCATATCCAAAATGAGAAAAATGATCTTGACGTGGACGACGTACTGGCATTCACGCCAGCCAGAAAGGTTGCAGCCGAAGAAGCTTTGGAGAAGGTGGCGAAATACTTAGCGGCGCACTACCCGCGGCCCGAACATGTTCAGGGACATGTTGCTGATTTCAAACTTCCTTGGAGAGAGCACTATCGGCTGTAGCTGATGACCGACCGCGAACGAAATCGCCTGTCCGCCCGCGCCGCGCGCTATGCGCGCGTCGGCGCCAATATGGGCGGTCTGGCGGCGAAGTTCGTGGGCGCGCGCGTGTTTGGGATCACGCTCGACCGCGGCACGAACGCGCTCGCGCTCGCCGCGGCGCTCGGCGGCCTCAAGGGCCCGCTCATGAAGGTGGCCCAACTCATGGCCACCATCCCCGATTTGCTGCCGGAGGAATACGCCACCGAGCTGATGAAATTGCAGAGCGAGGCTCCGCCAATGGGCTGGGCATTCGTGAAGCGCCGCATGGGCGCCGAACTCGGACCCGATTGGCAGGAAAAATTCGGCTCGTTCGAGCACAAACCTGCTGCTGCCGCCTCGCTTGGCCAGGTGCATCGCGCGACCGCGAAGAACGGCAGGCCGCTTGCCTGCAAGCTCCAGTATCCCGACATGCAGTCGGCGGTGGAGGCGGATCTGTCGCAGCTCGATGTGCTGTTTGCCATTCACCGCCGCATGGACCCGGTGATCGATACCCGCGAGATCGCCAAGGAAATCGGCGCCCGCGTGCGCGAGGAACTCGACTATCGCCGCGAGGCGAAGCACGTGGCGCTTTATCAAGCCATGCTCGCCGATGTGCCCGAAGTGCGCGTGCCGGCCGTGTGGCCGGAGCTATCGACCGGCCGGCTGCTCACGTTCGATTGGATGGAAGGCACCAAGCTGCTTGTGCACAAGGACGCACCGCTCGAAATCCGCAACCGGCTTGCGCAATCGCTGTTTCACGCTTGGTGGTTGCCGTTCAGCCGCTTCGGCGTGATCCATGGCGACCCGCACTTGGGTAACTACACGGTCTTCGAAGAGCAGGGCGCGCCCGGCGGCATCAACCTTCTCGATTACGGCTGCATCCGCATTTTCCCGCCGAGCTTCGTCGGCGGCGTGGTCGATCTCTATCGCGGCTTGAGCGAGGGCGACGAAGCGCGCGTGGTGCACGCCTACGAGACCTGGGGCTTCCAGGGGCTGTCGCGCGATCTGATCGATGCCCTCAATATTTGGGCCCGCTTCATCTATGGCCCGCTCATGGACGACCGCATGCGCACCATCGCCGACGGCGTCGAGCCCGCCAAATACGGCCGCCGCGAGGCGTTCCAGGTGCACCAGGCGCTGCGCAAGCGCGGCCCGGTCACCGTGCCGCGCGAGTTCGTGTTCATGGACCGCGCCGCCATTGGCCTCGGCGGCGTGTTCCTGCATTTGCGCGCCGAGCTGAACTTTCACCGCCTGTTCGAGGCCGCTATCGCGGATTTCTCGGTGGCCGAGGTCGGGCGGCGACAGGCGCGGGCGCTGGGTGCAGCGGGGCTCGAGGGCGCGACTTAGGGCGGCGTTGCCCCT
>JAYUHJ010000421.1:0-8178 GCA_043767065.1 Hyphomicrobiales bacterium
CGACCGCGGCGACCGTCACCGACGTCTCCATGCGCCAGCCCTGCCAGGTGATGGCGACCTCGCCCGGCCGGTCGGCGATCCAGGCCGCGCCGAACCCGATCAGCGCGACGATCAGGAGGAAAACGACGATGCGGATCATGGCCGCCGCTCCGCGCCGAGCGCCGCGAGCGAAGCCGCGATCAAATCCTTGACCGCGCGATCGGCGTCGCGCTTTTGCGTGGCTGCCGCGATCCAATCCGCGGCGGCGGTCTTGGCCGAAGCCGGTAAGTGGGCCGCTTCGTCTAACGCGCCGGCGAGATCGTTTTGCGCTAGCCGCGCCTCGATCCGCGCGACGACCGCGCCCGCGCTTTCGCCCTTGGCTTCGCCTACCGGCCGGACCTCGACCAGGCGCGTGGCGCTCGTCACCAGCCGCGAGAGATATCCACCGTCCGCGTCCGGCCCGCGCGCGAGCACGGGCGCAAGCTCCGCGAAGCGGCGCGAAAGCTGCGCCATGGTCGGAACGCCCGCGCCCGCCGCACTCTCCAAGGATTGCAGTTTCACCGCCCGTTCGCCGAGCAGCGCGCGAACGGTGGCAAGCTCGATCGAAAACGATGCCCCGCTATGGATCGCATCCCGCAGCGTCCCAAGCGCTACGATCTCGGCGGCGAGCGCCGGCGCGACGGCAGCGCGCGCATTGGCGGAAACCGCGTTCACGCGCTCTTCAAGCATGCCTATGCGTTTGCCCAACGCCTCGATTGCCGAGGCTGTCGCATCGAGGCGCGTATTGAGCGGCGAAAGGTCAGGCATCACCTGGGCAGGCCGACCTTCGATGGTCGCAACGCGCTTCTCCGACTCAGCGAACATCGCCGCGAGACGGTCGATTTTTTCAGAAATCTGTGCAAGCACTGCGGGGTCCGCGCCACCAGCACGACTGATGGTTTCGATGCGCTGGTTCAGCGCCGCGACCTCATTCACCAGCGCCGCGACCCGCGGATCGCTGCCGCGGTCGAACAAAAACACCACGAGAATCGCCACCACCGCGCCGACGATCGCCGCCGCCGCGGTCGCAGCCGGAGCGAACGACAACAGCGCGCGCCACTCGAAGCTGCGCTCCTCGGCATCCGTGTCCGAAGCAGCCGCCGGCCTTGGCTGAGTGGCGCTTGGAATCTCCGTCGCCTCCAGCTCGATCACCGGCGGCTTCCGCCGCCGTGACTTCGGCGCGGGGGGGTCGTCCTTCCGGTCGTCGGCCGCCATGGTTGGCTCGCTAGGCTGGCGTGGGGATAGAACGCTCGGCGGATTCCCGCAACCGCCTCAAAGGGCTAGCAGCGCAAGCAGCGCCGTCTCATCGGGGCTTGCGGCCACTTCCGTGGTCGCCCCCGCGGCCTCGAGCGGCGCCGCCACCGCAACCGAAAGGCAATAATGCTGCAGCCGCCGCATCGCCGCGGTCTGACCGGCCTTTTCCGCAAGTGCGACGAAGTTCGTGGCGCTGCGCGGCGAAAAATGCAGCACCGCGTCGAGCGATTCCTGCGCGAGCGCAGCGAGCGTCGCCGCCGAGAGCTCGCGGGCCGCGCGCGCGCGATAGACCACGAGCGTTTCCACCGAAATGCGCATCGGCTCCAGCATGGCGGCGAGATCCCTGGCCTGATTCTCGCCGGCCAGATGCAGCACGCGCCCGCCCGGCGCGAGCTTGGTTCCGATCAGGCGCGCCAGCGCGGCGGCGTCGCCTTCGGCGACCGCGACCGTCGCAAATCCCGCCGCGCGCGCGGTGCCGCCGGTGTGCGCACCGACCACGAACAGCGGCAGCGCGCGCAGGGCCGCAACGCCGGCGTCGCGCTGCGTCGCGCGCAGCGAGCTCGCGCTCGTCGCGGCGAGTCCATCGAACGGCCCGGCCGGCACGCGGAACGCCACCGGCTCGATCACCAGCACCGGGTCGATCAGCGTCTCGTGACCAAGCGCCTTGAGCTTGGCCGCGGTCTTGGCGGCTTCGAGTTCCGGACGCGTGATCAGGATGCGCATGGCTCAGACCGCATTCAGCAGCGCGCCTTTCGGCGCGCGCGCGCGAAGCTCCTTGCCCGCATCGGCGCCGAGCCGTGCCGCGTCGTGCACCGGCCCTTCGCGCCGCGTCTCCGCCGCCTCGCTACCGTCGGGCGCAATCACCAGACCATAGAAGCTTACGCGCCCGTTGGCGACTGCGGCATGACCCGCGATCGGCGTGCGGCAGGAGCCGTCGAGCTCGGCCAGGAACGCGCGCTCCATCTTTACGGCCGTGGCGACATCCGCGTCGTCGATCGCCGCGACCAGCGCCGCCGTGCGCGGATCGTCCTCGCGGATTTCGATGGCGATGGCGCCCTGCGCTGCGGCCGGCGGGAATCGCATCGGGTCGAGAATTTCGGTCGCCTGATCGGCGAGCCCGAGGCGCTGCAGCCCAGCGAGCGCGAGCACGGAGGCGTCCACTTCGCCGCGTAGCGTCTTCTCCAGTCGCGTGCCCACGTTGCCGCGCAGCAGCACCGTCTTCACGTCCGGGCGCAGGCGCCGCAACAGCGCCTCACGGCGGATCGAGGCGGTGCCGACAACGGCCCCGTTCGGGAGTGCCGCTAGCGATTTGGCCCGCGCGCTCACGAACGCATCGCGCGGATCGGCGCGGAACGGAAAACAGGCGAGCGCCAGGCCCCGGGGTAAAAAGGTCGGCACGTCCTTGGCCGAATGGACCGCAAGATCGACGCGGCCTTCCAGCAGCGCCTCCTCGATCTCCTTGGTGAACAGCCCTTTGCCGCCGAGATCGGCGAGTCTGCGATCTCCCGCTTGATCGCCGCTCGTCTTGATCACGACGATCTCGAATGCCTCGCGCGGCAGCCCGTGCACCGCGCAAAGCCTTGCGCACACGGCCTCGGTCTGCGCCGCCGATAAGGGGCTGCCGCGGGTACCGATGCGAAACTGGACCGAGGATTGCGTCATGCGGCAAAGCGATGCTAGGCGGACGAGCGCGCATTCGCGCGGGTAGGCCGATCATACGCGGCGGCGAGGGCTTCGGAAACGCCGCCTCTCGCAGGGGTTAAGACCGAAGCCATGCTGGTACTCGGCATCGAGACTACCTGCGACGAGACCGCCGCCGCCGTGGTCTATCGCGACAACGAGGGCCCCGGCGAGATCCGCTCCAACGTGGTGCTGTCGCAGCTCGAGGAGCACCGCCCGTTCGGTGGTGTGGTTCCGGAAATCGCCGCCCGCGCCCATGTCGAGCATCTCGACCGCATCATCAAGCAGGCGATGGACGATAGTGGACTTACGTTCGCCGATCTCGACGGCATCGCCGCCGCCGCGGGCCCGGGTCTGATCGGCGGCGTGATCGTCGGCCTGACCACGGCCAAGGCGATCGCGCTCGGCGCTGGCAAGCCGCTGATCGCGGTCAATCATCTCGAAGCCCACGCGCTCACCGCACGGCTCACCGACGGGCTCTCGTTTCCTTATCTCCTGCTTCTAGTCTCCGGCGGACATACCCAGCTTGTCGCCGTCGAGGACGTCGGCCGCTACCGGCTGATCGGCGGCACGGTGGACGACGCGGTCGGCGAGGCCTTCGACAAGACCGCAAAAATGCTGGGCCTGCCCTATCCGGGCGGACCCGAGGTCGAGCGGCTCGCCAAGGAAGGCGACCCGCGGCGCTTCGAGCTGCCGCGCCCCATGCTCGGCCGGCCCGAGCCCGACTTTTCGCTCTCGGGCCTGAAGACCGCCGTGCGGCTCGAGGCCGAGCGCTCGGCACCGCTCTCCGACGAGGACGTGGCGGATTTATGCGCGGGCTTCCAGGCGGCGGTCGTCGATGTCGTGCTCGACCGCGTGCGGGCGGGCCTTGCCGTCATGCGCGACGGCCGGCGCGCACCCAATGCATTGGTCGTCGCCGGCGGCGTCGCGGTCAATCTCGCCATCCGCGGCGCAATGCAGGAATTTTCCGACGAGATCGGCCTGCCCCTGGTGCTGCCGCCGCCGGAGCTTTGCACCGATAACGGCGCTATGATCGCCTGGGCCGGCGCCGAGCGGCTCGCCCGCGGTATGACCGACGGCTTCGACACCAGCCCGCGCGCCCGCTGGCCGCTCGATAGCGTGGCCGGTCGCACCAAGGGCGGCGCGCGCGGATGAATAGGTACAAACGCATCGGGATTCTCGGCGCTGGTGCCTTTGGTACCGCGCTCGCAAATGCCGCGGCCCGCGCCGGCTGCGCGGTGAAGCTCTATGATAGCGACGTTGCGGTTCTCGCCGACATCAAGAAGAACCGCATGAACTCGACCCGCTTGCCCGGGATTCCCATCGAGGCGGCGGTCGAAGTTACCGAGCAGCTTAGCCAAGCCACCGCCCAGGACGCGCTCCTGCTCATCGTCCCGACCCAGGACTTCCGCGCCCTCGTCACGGCGCTGGCAAAGCACGCCAAGCCGGGCACCCCGCTAGTCGCGTGCGCCAAAGGCATCGAGCGCGGTAGCGGCAAATTCGTCACCGAGATTATTTCAGAACTCATCCCGCAGGCGCTTACCGCGATCCTCTCCGGCCCGAGCTTCGCAAGCGACGTCGCCAAGGGCCTGCCGGCGGCCGTGACGCTCGCGTCCGCTGACGAAAAGTGCGCCGCCGAACTCGCCGAGGCACTGAGCTCGCCGACGTTCCGCGTCTATCACTCGACCGACGTGCGCGGTGTCGAGATCGGGGGCGCGGCGAAGAACGTGCTCGCCATCGCAGGCGGCATCGTCGCGGGGCGCAATATGGGCGCCAGCGCCCAGGCCGCATTGATCACGCGGGGCTTCGCTGAGCTCGCCCGCTTCGGCCGCGCCTACGGCGCCAAGTCCGATACGCTGATGGGCCTCTCGGGCCTCGGCGATCTGATTCTCACCGGCTCCACGCCGCAGTCGCGCAATTTCGCGCTCGGATTCGCCATCGGCCGCGGCGAAAAGCCCGCGGTGAGCGACGGCCCGCTCGCCGAGGGCGCGTTCACTGCGCCTGTGCTGGTCGAGCTCGCGCGCAAAAAAGGCATCGATATGCCGATCGCGCAGACCGTGGACGCGCTGCTTGCGGGCCGTGTCGGCATCGACGAGGCGATTGCGCTTCTGCTCGCGAGGCCGCTCAAAGCGGAGGCATGAGATGGCCTATTGGCTGGTCAAGAGCGAGCCCGGCACTTGGTCCTGGGACGATCAAGTGAAGGCCGGTGCCAAGGGCACCGCCTGGGAGGGCGTGCGCAATCATCAAGCCAAACAGAACCTGATGAAGGCGAAGCGCGGCGACCGCGTCTTTTTTTATCATACGGGCGAGGAGAAGCGGATCATGGGCGTGGTCGAGGTGATCGGCGAGTATCGCCCCGATCCCTCCGACAAGACCGGTGCGTTCGGTCTGGTCGATTTCAAGGCCGTGGCACCGCTACCCAAGCCGGTGACGCTTGCCGAAAGCAGAACCGAACCCAAGCTCAAGAACATGGTGCTGCTCAACAATTCGCGCCTGTCGGTGCAGCCGGTCACCGACGCCGAATGGAAGACCGTTTGCTCGCTCGGCGCGCTGAAGAAATAAACTCGAGGAAGGATGACATGGGTATCAATTATCTGGCGGTTCTCGTCGCCGCAGTCGCGGCGTGGATTTTCGGCGCGGTTTGGTACGGAATTCTCGGCAAGCAATGGATGGCCGCGATGGGCAAGACCGAGGAACAGTGCAAGGCCGAGCAAAGCGGCCGTTCGCGCGTAGCTTTCTTCGCGCCGTTCGTGCTCGCTTTCGTCGCGGCGCTCATTATCGCCTGGGTGCTTGCCGGCGTCATGGCCCACGTCGGCCCGATCACGATCCGCGCCGGCGTCATTTCCGGAGCCTTCGTCTGGTTCGGCTTCGTGCTCACGACCATCGTAGTCAACAACGCCTTCGCGATGCGTAAACCGATGCTGAGTGCGATCGACGCCGGCCACTGGCTCGGCGTACTGTTGGTCGCAGGCGCGATAATCGGGGCATTCGGCCGCTAGCTAGCGCCGCCCCATCGAAGGTCGCAG
The DNA here is from genome assembly GCA_043767065.1 of Hyphomicrobiales bacterium. GTDB lineage: Bacteria > Pseudomonadota > Alphaproteobacteria > Rhizobiales > Xanthobacteraceae > JAHFPN01. The sequence goes on from JAYUHJ010000421.1 coordinate 5,979, forward strand.
GCCCGATTGCCTTGTCGCCTCAAGAGCATCCCGCATAGTCTACGCTTGAGAAGCCTAAGCCCGGCGTGAAGCTGGCACGAAGTGTGGGGGAGGAAGGCAATGTCGGAGAAGATTTACGAGGTCCCGGCCGAGTGGAAGAAGCGCGCCTGGCTCGACGACGCAAAATATAAGGAGATGTACGCGCGCTCGATCAAGGACCCGAACGGATTCTGGGCCGAGCATGCCAAGCGCCTCGACTGGATCAAGGCTCCGACCAAGATCAAGAACACCTCCTTCGCCGCCGATAACGTCTCGATCAAATGGTTCGAGGACGGCGTTCTCAACCTCGCGCACAACTGCATCGACCGGCATCTCGCCAAGCGCGGCAATCAGACCGCGATCCTGTGGGAAGGCGACGACCCGAAGGAAGACAAGAAAATCACTTACAAGGAGCTGCACGCCGAGGTGTGCCGCTTCGCCAACGTCCTGAAGGCGCTCGGCGTCAAGAAAGGCGACCGCGTCACCATTTATCTGCCGATGATCCCGGAGGCCGCGATCTCCATGCTCGCCTGCGCGCGGATCGGCGCGGTTCATTCCGTGGTGTTCGGCGGCTTCTCGCCCGACTCGCTCGCCGGCCGCATCGTGGATTGCAAGTCGATGATCGTGATCACCTCCGACGAGGGCATCCGCGGCGGCAAGAAAATCCCGCTCAAGGCAAATTCCGACGCCGCCGCCGACAAGGCGGGCATCGTCAAGAATATTCTCGTGGTGCGTCGCACCGGCGCCGCGGTTGCGATGAAGACGGGCCGCGACGTCTATTACGACGAGATCGCCAAGACCGTGCCCGCTGACTGCCCGTGCGAGCCGATGAACGCCGAGGATCCGCTTTTCATCCTCTACACTTCGGGCTCCACCGGAAAGCCCAAGGGCGTGCTGCACACCACCGGCGGCTACGGCGTCTATACCTCGATCACCCACCAATATGTCTTCGACTATCACGAGGGCGACATCTACTGGTGCACCGCCGACGTCGGCTGGGTCACCGGCCACAGCTACATCGTCTATGGCCCGCTTTCGAACGGCGCCATCACCATGATGTTCGAAGGCGTGCCGAATTACCCGACCGTGTCGCGCTTCTGGGAGGTCGTCGACAAGCACAAGGTCAACGTCATCTATACCGCGCCGACCGCGATCCGCGCGCTGATGCAGGCCGGCGACGAGCCGGTGAAAAGAACTTCGCGCAAGTCGCTGCGGCTGCTGGGCACCGTCGGCGAACCGATCAATCCGGAGGCCTGGGAGTGGTATCACCGCGTGGTCGGCGACGGCCGTTGTCCGATCGTCGATACCTGGTGGCAGACCGAGACCGGCGGCATTCTCATCACGCCGCTGCCGGGCGCGACCCGGCTCAAGCCCGGCTCCGCGACGCTGCCCTTCTTCGGCCTGATCCCGCAGATCGTGGACGCCGAGGGCAAGGTGCAGGACGGCGCCACCAGCGGCAATCTCTGCATCGCCGACTCGTGGCCCGGCCAGATGCGCACGGTCTACGGCGACCACCAGCGCTTCATCGACACCTACTTCAAGACCTATCCGGGCAAGTATTTCACCGGCGACGGCTGCCGCCGCGACGCCGACGGCTATTACTGGATCACCGGCCGCGTCGATGACGTAATCAACGTCGCCGGCCACCGGCTCGGCACCGCCGAAGTCGAGTCAGCGCTGGTCGCGCACGCCAAGGTGTCGGAAGCCGCCGTCGTCGGCTACCCGCACGATATCAAGGGCCAGGGCATCTACGCCTATGTGACGCTGATGACGGGCGAGCAGCCCAGCGAGACGCTGCGCAAGGAGCTCGTTCAGTGGGTACGCAAGGAAATCGGGCCCATAGCATCGCCCGATCTCATCCAGTTCGCCCCGGGTCTGCCGAAGACCCGCTCGGGCAAAATCATGCGGCGGATTCTGCGCAAGATCGCCGAGGACGAATACAAGAGCCTCGGCGTCACCTCGACGCTGGCGGACCCGGCGGTGGTCGATGATCTCGTGAATAATCGGCAGAACCGCAAAGCAGGCTGACGACCACAACGAAACACCGATCGACTTTCTTTCCCTCGCTCAAGAAATGGATTCAAACCTCATGTCGCTCTCTATGTACCAGGCTTCGGTTCCAGTGTTTCTGCGGATGCTGACGAACCTCACGAACGTGCTGGACAAATCCATGGCGCACGTG
>JAYUHJ010000422.1:0-8170 GCA_043767065.1 Hyphomicrobiales bacterium
CTGCGAGATCGTCATCTTGGTTTGCGCGATAGCGCGGGCGCCGGAAACCTCGATCGAGGAGCCGCCGAGAAAATGCAGGATGCGCACGCCGCGCGCCCAGCCTTCGTCGTTTACCTTGATGAATTCCTCGAAGCCACCCTGGAACCAAGTGGCCATCATGCGCCCGTCGGCGTGCCAGACGGTGCGGAAGCGGTCCCACAGGCGCGCGTCGCGCCACAGCGCCCAGTTCTCGACGAGCTCGCGGATCGTCCGGCGTTCCGCCTCTTCGTCACTCATTGGCCGAACGAAAAACCTATTTCTTTGGCCCCAGAGGCCTGAGCGCATCGCCGACGTCATCGCAGCATATAATCGGCGGCGGGCCCATGGCGCCGAGCTGATCCGCCTTCGTGGCCGCGGTGTCCTGCCCCACGATCTCCGGGTGGAGCAGGAAGTTGTAGCCGAACAGCGGAAATGGGACATTGCCCTCGCCGGTCACGTTGACGATCAGGCTCTCGTACTGGACGACTTCGTACTTGCCGTCCTGATAGACGATCAGCGCCGTGCCCGGCTTGTCGAGCGTGATGACCGGTCCGTTCGGCTCTATTTTGTATAGCCCGCTGCCGCTCACCTGGATGAAGGTCGTCTTGCCGACCTGGGAGATCCAATCGACGACCGTCCCGCGCACGCCGATGGTCGCGACCGGGGTCTTGATTTGATAGCTCGCCGGCTGTTGCGAGCCCGATACGAAGCGGAACACGCCACGGCCGGTATTGAACACCACGTTGCCTGCGCGCCGGTTCGGGTCATAGACGAAGCGGTCGAGCGTCACTTCCGATTGCGGTCCGATGCTGAGGCTGGTCTCGTCGAGGAACAGAAGCTGCGCCATGCTGTCCGCACCTGTGCGCACCACTTCGCGCACGCGCACGTCGCTGCCGGCCACCAGCGGTCGCGCATTGCCGGTGACTTGATTCTTCACCGCGGCGGCGACCCCGACCTTGTTCTGCGCGAACGAAGGGCCCGAGTGCAGGAGCACCGCTCCCGCGAACAGGGCCGATACGGCGGTCACGTGCCAAGCCTTCATGTGCCAAGCTTTGATGCGCATGCGCCAATCCCCTTGTACGTTGCCCCGCCCAGACGGCTTTCGCCACGAACGGAATGGGAAGACCTGGCGAACCAGGGCCAACTCCCGAGATTCGCTGTGAATACTGTTGCCAGATTGATACCACATCCCGAGTTTCGTTGACGAGGCACCACCCCCGGCTTATTTCCCGCAAAAATCTGTTCTATTGTATTTCGGCAACAAGAATCGGCCGCCAGCGAAGCAGCCGGAATGAGGGGTCGTTTGAGGACGGCGAGACTGGTTCGATATCTGTTGGCCGGCTTGCTGCTGGCGGCGCTGCCGAACGCCACCGCGGCCGACGAATTATCGCGTCTGAATCAGCAGATCCTGCGCAACCCGACCAATAGCGAACTCAATCTCCGTTATGCACGGCTTGCCGAGGAACGCCGCGAGTGGCGTTGGGCGCTCGCCGCCTATGAGCGCATCCTCGTGAACGACCCCGGCAACGAAGAAGCGCGCTGGGGACTGGTGCGCGTGCGCCGTAAGCTGCAACCGAATCAAGCGCAGGTTTTCGCCGAGTTCGGCGGTGCCTGGGAATCGAACCCGCGCCGCGTCAGCACCGGCGCTCAGTCCGAATGGGAAGCGATCGCCCGCGTCATGGTGCGCGACGAGCGCGCGCTCGGCGATACGCGCTGGCGCACCACCGGCACCTTCATCGCCGAGGCTCACCAGCTCAATTCCGATCTGAACTACGGCTATGCCGGCGGCCTCACCGGACCGGTCATCGATCTCACGCCACGCGTCGCCATGTTCGCGGCCCTTGGCGGGGGTGCCGCATTGTTCAACAAGGTCCTCTTCTATAGCGAGGCGATCGCATCGCTGCAGTTCGAGAGCTATCTGGAGGGCGCCTTCCAGACCGTGCGCGTGCGCGCCGGCTACCGCAAATACAACGAGGTCTTCCCCTCGGACGAAGGATTCTACGCCGACGTCGTCGGCCGCTTCTCGTTCCCCGCCGTGCTGGCGTCGAACGATCTCTTCGTGGTCAACCCGTGGTTCCGCTGGAGCGGCATCGGCGGCGAAGGCATTACGATCACGTTCGAGCAGGTGCAGCCCGGCAAGTACATCGAATATGGCGGGCGGCTCGAATATTACCACCGCGTGCTCGAATGGCTGACGGTCGGCGGCAGCATCGGAATCCTCGGCCGCGACTATGCCGAATCGACCAGTCTGGTGTTCCCTTTCCTGACCAGCCGGCGGCATGACATGACCGTGTTCCCCGGCGCGACAATGATTTTTCACCACGTCTTCGGACACCAGCACGATATTCGCGTCGATTATCGCTATGAAGACAATCGCTCGTCGGACCCGCTCCGGGACTACGTCAATCACCTGGTCTCGATGCTGTACGTCGTCCGCTTCTGAAGCGGAACGCGCTCAGAGACCGCGCGCGCTCGCCAGTATTGCCACGATGCCCAGATACGTGAACTGGTGCAGGAACTGGTCGAAGCCGAACACCCACCAGAATTCGGATTGCGGAAACACCCACTTCCTGCGCTTGACGGTCTGCTCCTTCATCCAGTCGATGTGGTAGTGGATGACGAATTCGCCGATTACGATCGCGGCACCGAGCGCGAACGACGGCGTGATCAGCAGGAAGATGACCATAGTGGCCAGCGCGTGCGTCCCCGCATGGATGATGCCGCCGGGATGCCCGTAGGTTCCCTTGTTCAGAAACTGGTATGGCGTCTGGATGAGGAAATCGCAGATGAAATGCTTGATCTGCAATAGCGCGAGCGCGGCGAGGACGAGTTGAACGTTTTGGGTCACGGCCTGGGTCTCACGGATTTTGGGCACACGAGGGACGGCTTGTTTCCACGTCTATCAAACTCGCATTACAGCTATTTTTCCAGCGCCGTGAAGGCGCCGTCCCAGTCTTTCGGCGGCGGTGTCTGCCGGTAGGCCGCAAGCCGCGACGAGAATAAAGAATAATAGGCATCGAGCGGTCCGATGCCAACGCCGCGACATTCGGCGATCAAAGCTTCGGCGGCGTCCCATTGCTGGCCCCGGTAGGCCCCGAGGAAGCGCTCATGCAGCGGCACAAGCCGCGCCATGCTGCCGCCGCCGTCGAGCAGATCGCGGAACGTGTAGATCGTGGTCGGCTGGGCGCGGCCCTTCACCTTGACGCGGTCGACTTCGAGTGCAGGGAACGCCGGCGATTCCTCCACCGTCCGCGCGCCGACGATCGCAGTCAGCCCATAGACCTTGGCCAGGCCCTCGAAGCGCGAAGCGATGTTCACCTCGTCGCCGATCGCCGAATAATCGAAGCGCTGCACCGAGCCGAGATTGCCGACGCAGCATTTGCCGGTGTTGATGCCGATGCCGACGTGCACGGCGTGGTACGGCCGCTTGTCCGCTTGGGCCCGCGCGCTCCATTGCCGGTTCAGCTCCTCCATACGCGCCGCGATTTCCAGCGCCGAGCGGCAGGCTTGCGCCGCATGACCGGGCTCGTCCAAGGGCGCGTTCCAGAACGCCATGATCGCGTCGCCGATATATTTGTCGATGGTGCCGCGATGCTTGAGCACGATCTCACTCAAGGGCGTGAGCAACTCGTTGATGAAGCGCGTCAGCTCCGCGGCGCTCAGGCGCTCGGAGATGGTGGTGAAGTTTCTGACGTCGCAGAACATCAGCGTCAGATCCCGCACCTCGCCGCCGAGCTCGAGCTTGGCCGGATTGGCGATCAGCTCGTTCACCACGTCGGGCGACACATAACGGTTGAAGGCGCGGCGGATCTCGCCCCGCTGCACCTCGACCCGCCGATAGACGTAGAAGGTCGCGACCGCAAGCAAGCTGAAAATCGCCAGCGCCGGATAAATCGGATCGAACAGGTGGCCGCGGTAGTCGTAGGCGAGCCAGCCGCCGACGAACAGGCTCATGATCGCAAGGATCGCCAGCAGTGCGGCCGCGCGCGCCGACACCCGCACCAGCACAAGCGCGAGCAATAGTCCGATCGCTAGAATCACGAACTGTTCGAGCGCAAGCGCGTAATCCGGCCGTGTCAGCACCCGCCCGGCGAGCACGTGCTCGATCGCCTGCGCGATGATCTCGACGCCGGGCACCGCGGCATCGAGCGGCGTGGCCCGCAAGTCCAGCAGCCCCGCCGCGCTTGTGCCGATGAGGATGATACGGCCCGCGATTTCTTCCTTGGGCACCTCGCCCGCGAGCAACTTCCAGGCCGGGATGAACGCCTCCGGCCGCGTTTCGCGATATTTCAGCCAGATGCCACCATCGGCGTCGGTCGGAATCTCGAGATCGCCAATGCGGACGTGATTGAGCCCCGAGACCGTGCCGAACGCCGTCTCGCCGCTGGCGTTCGACGATTTAAGCAAATAGGTCGACGCGCCCTGCGCGACGCGCAGCGCTTCGGCGGCAAGCGTCGGCACGAACGTGTCACCGATACGATAGAGCAACGCGACCCGCCGCAGCACCTGGTCGCGGTCCGGAATCCAGTTGATCGAACCGAGCCCGGTGACTGCTTCCTCCAGCATCGGGAGATTCCCGACCGCGCCGGGGAAGCCCGCAACGAACCGTTTCGGATCGTCGCCGGCGACGGCAAAACCCGCTTTCGGTTTCGGCACAAAGGTTCCGGCGCTGCCGGTGAGCACGAGCGCAAGCAAGCTTGGCGTTTCCTTCAACGCGGCGGCGAACAGCTGGTCGTTGGTGGGCTTGCCGGCGATCGCGGCCGCGATCGCAGCCGCCTGCTCGGTCGGCAGCCGCTTGGCGACCTCCTCGAGCGAGGTACGGTCCGCCTCGGGGAACGTGAAGTCGAAGGCAATCGCGGCCGCGCCCTGTTCGGAGAGTTTCAGCAACAGATCGCGCAGCACCGTGCGCGGCCAGGGCCACTGCCCAATCACCGCCAGCGACCGCTCGTCGATGTCCACGACACGGACCGGCAGTTGCGGATCGTATTGCTGCGGAGACAGGCGCTGATAGGTGTCGAACGCGATCAGGCGCAGCGCCTGCACCACGAACGGATCGAGATAACGAATGAGGAGTGCGGCGGCGAGCACGCCGCAAACCAGCAGGATATAGAGGCGCCCGGCACGAACGACCATAGATTTCTCCGGCACTCGAACGACGGCATCCTGCCGATCCTGTCAAGCTCGTCCAGCGGCCGCCGCAGATTATCAATCATGTTTGCGCTGTAAGCGGCCGCAAGCCTCCCGGTGTCCGGCAAAATATGGCAAGTATGCCGCCGAGAACTCGCGCACCCGGGCCCGGTGGCGGGCGCGAGACGGAGAACGGCATGGATCACGGCTGGATCAGCTTCGCGGATATCCTCGGTATCATCGGCGCCTGTTTTTATCTCGCGACCTACGCGACCAAGACGATGGTGCCCCTTCGCATCATGGGTGTCGCCAGCAACTTCTTCCTGGTCGGCTACGCCTTCCTCCACTCCTCCTATCCCACTTTCTTTCTCTATCTGATCCTGATCCCGCTCAACTCGTTGCGCCTCTATCAGATGCTCGAACTGATCAAGAAGGTGGAGTCCGCCGCCAGCGGCGACCTCAACATGGATTGGCTGAAGCCCTATATGCACAAGAAGGCCTGCAAGACCGGCCAAGTCCTATTCCACAAGGGCGATGCTGCCCATGAGATGTTCTACACGGTGAGCGGCAAATTCCGCCTGATCGAATCCGGCATCGAGATTCCGATCGGCCGCCTGGTCGGCGAGCTTGGACTCCTCTCGCCCGGTAACCAGCGCACGCAAGGCCTCGAGTGCGTGGAGGCCGGCGAAATCATGAGCATCAGCTATGGAAAGGTGAAGGAGCTCTATTTCCAAAATCCGCGCTTCGGTTTCTTCTTCCTGCGGCTCATCAGCGAGCGGCTGATGCAGAATATCGCGCATCTCGAAGAGCAGCTCGCCGAACGCAAGAAGGACGCGGCCGGCGCAAAGGCGTGACAGGCGGACAGCCGCGCTAGCTTATCTTACGCACCGGGTTCTCGAGCGTTCCAAGCCCACTAATCGAAACCCGCACCGGCCCGCCCAATTTCGTGACGTTCGCCGTATGCAGGCTGCGCCGCGCGTCGCCTGGTCGGAACGCGGTGCCCATGGCGATCACGTCGCCCGGCCACAGCGAATGAAAACGCGTGATGAACTCGATCGCCTGCGGTACCGGGTAGCTGTAATAGGCGGTTGAATCCTCGGCGATCAGCTCGTCCTTGTGCCAGCAACGGATTTCGAGCGCGTGCGGATCCGGCACTTCGTCCTTGGTGACGAGCCACGGCCCCATCGGCCCGAACGTGTCGGAGCCCTTGTAGCGCGCGGTATAAGAGAGGTGCTGCTCGACGCTCTCGGTCTTGGCCGGATCGTCCTTCGCAGGATAAAGCGCCCAGTAATGCACCATGTCTTCGGCGCGCATGCCGTTGCCGGTCATGTCGTTGAAAATCGAATAGCCGTAGACGACCTCGTAAGCATCCGCCGCCTTCACGTTGCGGCAGGTCTTGCCGATGACGAGCGCAAGCTCCGGCTCCGGATGCACGCTGCCGTAATCGTCGCGCACCTCGATCGCGGCCTTGTGGCCGATCAGGCACGAGGCCGGCTTGATGAAAAAGAGCGGATGCTTCGGCGCGCTGATCTTACGGCTGTCGCTCGCCGAATTGTTCATGGCGATGCCGAGGATTTTCGCGGGCCGCCGCACCGGCGGCTGCCACTCGACGGCCGATGCCTCGATCGCACGCGCTTTGCCGGGATTGCGCGCCGTGAAATCCGCCGCCTCGCGCAGGAGCTTCAGCCCCGCCTCGCCCGCCTCGATCAGCGCGATCATGTTGCCGGGCGCATCCCGACTACCCATCGCGGCCATAACTTCCGCAAGATCGACGAGCTTGTCGTCGCTGACCGCGAAGCCGATCCGGTCGCGCCCCTCGTAGCGGAAGCTCGCGAGCTTCATGCGCGGAACCGTGTCATGCCGCTTTCCGACCCCATAACTCGCGCGAGGCGATGCGCGCGCCTTCGGCGAGCGCTTCGAGCTTGGCCCACATCACCTGCGGATGCACCCGCTGGACGCCCTCGGACTGGGCAAAACCGCAGTCGGTGCCCGCAATGACATTCTCGCGGCCGACGAGCCTTGCGAATTGAATGATCCGATCGGCGACGAGCCGGGGATGCTCGACCGTTGTCGTATGATGGGTGATCACGCCCGGGATCAGGATCTTGCCCGCAGGCAGCTTGACCTTCTCCCACACTCGCCATTCGTGCTCGTGACGGACGTTGCCAGCCTCGATCGAATAGGCGCCGGCGCGCACCGAAAGCATCAGATCGACGATCGCCTCGAGCGGCGCGTCGGCGACGTGCGGCACGTGCCAGCTGCCGAAGCAGATGTGATAGCGGATGCGGTCCTCGGGGATCCCGCGCAGCGCGTGGTTCAAGGCCTCGACGCGCAGCTCCGCCCAGTCGCGGTAGTGCTGCGGGCTTTTCTGCACGAGCTCGTCGTACATGTTGGCGAGCACCGCGTCGTCGACCTGGAGCACCAATCCGGCGTTGTAAATCTCCAGATACTCCTCGCGCAGCGCTTCCGCGATCGCGAACACATATTCGCGCTCGCTGCCGTAGAATTCGTTGACCGCGTCATATCCGGTGCTGGCCGGGGCGACCGCGGTCAAAAAGCCCTCCGCGACGTCCGCGGATTTCAGGGCAGCTTTCAAATCGTCGATGTTATGGCGAATGCTGTCATGGCCCCGATACTTGATCGGGCCGACACAGGCGTCGCCCGGCGAGCCCTTGACGCCACGCGGAAATTCCTTCGCCATGAACTCCTTGAAGCGGAACCGGTCGCGGCCGAGCCAGACGGCCTCGTAGAGCGTGTCGGGCCGCGGCTCGAAGCCGGTCATGCGGCTCAGCACATAATTGGCCCAGCTCGACTTGCCGTATTCGCCGTCATTGACGATGTCGACGCCCGCCTCACCCTGCCGCTTGACGACAGCGACCGTGGCCTCCCGCAACGCGTCTAGATATTTCTGCTGCTCCGCAGGCCGCTCCTTGGCGGCGACGGCAAGCTGGAGGAGCAGCGGCGGTCGTATCAGGCTACCCACATGCGTGGTCAGGATGCGCTCACCGCTGCTTTTCATTTTCCG
>JAYUHJ010000423.1:0-3445 GCA_043767065.1 Hyphomicrobiales bacterium
CAGAACTCCACCCCAGAGGAGACCCAGTTCTACGCGCAGCTTTCACACTGGCTCAGGGAGGAGACCGGCTACTCGGCGATCATGGCTACGAAGCCCCAGACGCTTGCGTACGCCCTGACGGATTCACCGGTCGGACTTGCAGCTTGGATCATCGAGAAGTTCCGCAATTGGAGCGATTGCGGGGGTGATGTCGACGCATATTTTTCTCGTGATGTGCTTCTTACCAACATCATGATTTATTGGGTCACCGGAGCGATCAACTCCATGTTCTGGCCCTACTACGCGCGGCTGCACGAGCCCTGGATTGTGCCTTCCGGCGAAAGGATCATGGTGCCTACAGGGTATGCCGAGCATCCGAAGGAAATCCTTACACCACCTCGCTCAATAGCCGAGCGTGTGTACGGAAATATTCGGCGATGGGTGCGTATGCCGCGCGGCGGGCATTTTGCCCCGCTGGAGGTCCCCGAGGCGCTCGCGCGGGAGATTCGGGATTTCTTCAGACCGATGAGAGGCTGATTCTTCGGAGTCCCTGGCGCGCTATCTTGAAGGACTCGTCGAGCGCGAGGCAAGGGGTCCGCCGCTCGTTCTTCCCGACGGTTCGACTGTTCCCCGCTTGCCCGGGTTCCGGCGCTGGCTATGGGATGGTGAGTTCTGCGGTTTTCATCGGCCTCCGCTGGCAACCGGGTACGCCCGCCTTGCCCGCGCATTGCCTCGGCCACATCAGCTATGCGGTGGTGCCGTGGAAGCGGGGAAAGGGCTACGCGACCCAGGCACTGCGGCAATTCCTGCCTGAGGCAAAGGCCGAGGGCTTGCCTTATGTCGAACTCACCACGGACACGGCGAACATCGCGTCACGGCGAGTTATCGAGGCAAACGGCGGCGTCTTCATCGAGGAGTTCGCCAAGCCGGCACAATTGGGAGGCAGGAACAGCTTTCGCTTCCGGTTACTGTTGCGATAAAATCACCTCCGTCAGGCGAGAGGTCCGAGGCTTCCCACAAGGCGGTCAGGGCCGGAAAGACGCTTTCTGTTCTCATAAGGATATGGAGCGCCCATGGATCGAGATGCCGTACTGCGGCTGCACGTACCCGAGCCCAAGCACCGGCCGGGCGAACTCCCGGACTTCAGCGACCTGAGGCTGCCCAAGGCGGGCAGCGTCGAGCGGCCCCCGATCGACAGCTCCGCCCACGCGATGCGTGACCTCGCCTACGCGCTGATCCGCGTGCTCGACGAGGAAGGCGCCGCCACCGGACCCTGGGATCCGAAGCTCGATGCCGCGACGCTGCGCCGCGGCCTGCGTGCGATGCTGCTGACCCGTGCCTACGACGAGCGCATGGTCCGAGTGCAGCGCCAAGGCAAGACATCCTTCTACATGAAGTGCACCGGCGAAGAGGCTGTTGCGGTAGCACAGGCTCTTGCGCTGGAGCGCGGCGACACCCTGTTTCCGACCTACCGGCAGCAAGGACTGCTGATCGCGCGCGACTGGCCAATCGTCGACATGATGTGCCAGGTGTATTCGAATTCCGGCGATCGGCTGAAGGGCCGGCAGATGCCGGTCATGTATTCCAGCCGCGAGGCAGGCTTCTTCTCCGTCTCCGGAAACCTCGGAACGCAATTCAGCCAAGCAGTGGGATGGGCGATGGCCTCGGCGTACAAGGGTGATCACCGGATTGCCGCTGCTTGGATCGGCGACGGCGCGACCGCCGAGGGCGATTTCCACTACGCGCTCACCTTCGCCTCGGTATATCACGCGCCGGTCATCCTGAACGTGGTCAATAACCAATGGGCGATTTCCTGCTACCAAGGGATCGCGGGAGGCGAAGAGTCGACTTTCGCCGCACGCGGCATCGGCTACGGCGTTCCTGGGCTGCGCGTGGACGGCAACGATTTCCTCGCGACCTACGCCGTTACCCGTTGGGCGGCGGAGCGTGCCCGCAGCAACCTGGGTCCGACCCTGATCGAGCTTTTTACCTATCGCGCAGCGGCGCATTCCAGCTCGGATGATCCAAGTCGCTACCGTCCCGCCGATGAGGCGGAGAAATGGCCGCTCGGCGATCCCATCCGGAGGCTGAAAGACCATCTGGTCAAGCTCGGCGAGTGGTCCGAGGCGAAGCACGAAGCAGTTCAAAAGGAGGTCGAGGAGCAGGTGCGCGCCGCGAGCAGAGAGGCCGAAGCCAAGGGCACGCTCGATCGCGGCCCGCTGCCACCGGTCGCCTCGATGTTCGAGGACGTCTACAAGGACATGCCGGCCGATCTGCGCCGGCAGCGCGACGAGCTCCTCGGAAGCTAGCCATGCCCGCGATGAACATGGTGCAGGCGCTTAACTCGGCAATGGACGTGATGCTCGCGCGCGACCAGGACGTGGTGATCTTCGGCGAGGACGTGGGCTACTTTGGCGGCGTCTTCCGCGCCACCGACGGACTGCAGCGCAAGTACGGCAGACGGCGTGTGTTCGATACCCCGATTGCCGAGGGCGGGATACTCGGTATCGCAGTTGGCATGGGGGCCTACGGCCTCAGGCCCGTGGCGGAAGTGCAGTTTGCCGACTATATCTATCCGGCGATGGACCAGCTCGTCTCCGAGGCGGCACGTCTGCGCTACCGCTCGGCCGCGGAGTGGTGCTCACCGATCACCGTGCGCGCGCCCTGCGGCGGCGGAATCTTCGGCGGCCAGACGCACAGTCAGAGTCCCGAGGCGCTCTTTACTCACGTTTGCGGGTTGAAGACCGTCATCCCATCGAACCCCTATGACGCCAAGGGGCTGCTCATCAGCGCCATCGAGGACGACGACCCGGTCGTGTTCCTCGAGCCCAAGCGCCTGTACAACGGCCCTTTCGACGGCCGTCCCGAGCGGCCAGCGGTGGCGTGGGCGAAACATCCGATGGGAGAGGTGCCAGCCGACCATTACCGCGTCCCTATCGGCCAGGCGCGCGTGGTGCGCCAGGGCGAGGAGGCGACTGTGCTCGCCTACGGGACTATGGTGCATGTGGCGCTGGCGGCGTGCGAGGAAACCGGTATCGACGCCGAGGTGATCGATCTGCGCTCGCTTCGCCCGCTCGACATCGAGACGATCGCCGCCTCGGTCCACAAGACCGGGCGTTGTGTAGTCATCCACGAGGCGACGCGCACGGGAGGATTCGGCGCCGAGCTGTCCGCTCTCGTCCAGGAGCGCTGCTTCTACAGCCTCGAAGCGCCGATCGAGCGCGTCACCGGCTGGGATACGCCCTACCCGCACGCGTTCGAATGGCAATACTTCCCCGGGCCAGCGCGCGTGGGGCGCGCCCTGCGCAAGTCGATGGAGGTCTGAGGATGGGACGCTACGTGTTCAAGGTGCCCGACGTGGGCGAGGGCTGCCGATGCGGCCAACGCCATCCGACTGAAGGTCCGCGCGGGCCTCTCAGCCCGGCCCGTGTTTGTCGGCCTCGGAGGTAAAGGCGTCGGCATAGAA
>JAYUHJ010000424.1:0-8144 GCA_043767065.1 Hyphomicrobiales bacterium
GAAGCGCGTGGTCTTGAGCGGCAGGTGCTGCAGCGCCGCGCCGAGCGTGATCGGATCGAGATTGTCGAGGAAATGCACCCGCGGCTCCTTGCGCATCGCCGAGAGGCCCTGCACCCCGAAGTCGCCGAGCTGGGCGAGCGTCTGGCCGCCTAGGCTCGATCCGCCGGTGCCGAGGAACACGATGTCGGTTCCCTCCTGCAGCTTCTTCGCCACGGCCTCGAGCGCTTCGAGATCGTCCTTGCGCTCGGGCAGCCGCAGCAGCGGCATCGTGCGCTGCTCGTAAGCCGTGCGCAGTTCCGCGAGCCCCTCCTCGGTGCGCAGCAGCGTGTCCCCGAACGCCTTGTCGGGGACGCCGCCCTCGCCGATTTTCCCGGCCAGTGCGCGATCGATCGATTGCTTGTAGAGCATGCGAATCTCCGGGCCGTCACATAGCACGCGCCGCCACTTCGCGCGCGAATTCCTGCCGCTTGGTGACGATGGAGGCCGCAAGCACGATGACGGTAACGGCGGCGATGAACAGCGCGCAGACCGCGTTGATTTCCGGCGTCACCCCCAGCCGCACCTGGCTATAGATGCGGATCGGCAATGTGGTGGCGCCCGGTCCGCTGGTGAAGCTCGCGATCACCAGGTCGTCGAGCGAAAGCGTGAAGGCCAGCATGAAGCCCGCCGCCACTGCGGGGAAAATGATCGGCAATGTGACCGAGAAGAAGGCTCGCGTCGGCGTGGCGCCGAGATCCATCGCGGCTTCTTCAAGGCTGCGGTCGAAGGTGACAAGCCGCGCCTGCACCACGACCGCGACGAAACACATCGTGAAGGTGATGTGCGCGAGCGTGACGGTCCAGAAGCCGCGCTCGAGCCCGATTGCCACAAAAAGAAGCAGCAGCGAAAGCCCGGTGATGACCTCGGGCATGACGAGCGGCGCGTAGACCATGCCGGCGAACAGCGTGCGCCCGCGAAAGCGGCCCATGCGCGCCAACGCCAGGGCGGCGCACGTGCCGAGCACGGTGGCGACCGTGGCGGTAACGAGCGCCACGCGAAGCGTGACCCAGGCGGCATCGAGAAGCTGCCGGTTGCCCAAGAGCGACGCGTACCAGCGGGTCGAAAACCCGCCCCAGACCGTGACCAGCCGCGAGTCGTTGAACGAATAGATGACGAGCAGAACGATCGGCAGATACAGAAACGCGAAGCCGAGCGTCAGCGAAACCACGTTGAAGAGGCTCAATCCGCGGCGCATCCTCGGCCTCCTCGCTCGAACGCACGCGCCTGCACGTTCTGGAAAACAAGAATCGGCCCAGCCAGCACGACGAGCATCAGCACCGCCACCGCCGATGATACGGTCCAGGAGCGATTGACGGAGAACTCGGTCCACAGCTGCTTCCCGAGCATCAAGGTGTCGGAGCCGCCCAGGAGATCGGGGATCACGAACTCGCCGACCGCCGGGATGAAGCATAAGAGCGAGCCTGCTATGACGCCCGGAAGCGAAAGCGGAAAGGTGACCAGCCAGAAGCTCTTCCACGGCGGCGCGCCGAGATCGGCCGCAGCCTCCAGCAACGTGTCGTCCATCCGCTCAAGCGTCGCGTAGAGCGGCAGCACCATGAACGGCAGGTACGAATAAACGATGCCGATATAGACGGCGGTGTTGGTCGAGAGGATTTCGAACGGCTCGTCGATCAGTCCCGCCGCGCGCAGCGCCTGATTGAGAAACCCCTCACGCGCCAGGATGCCCATCCAGGCGTAAACGCGGATCAGGAACGAGGTCCAGAACGGCAGGATCACGGCCATCAGCAAGAGCGGACGGATCGCGAGCGGAGCGCGTGCCATCCCATAAGCAATGGGATAGCCGATCGCGAGGATGATCGCTGTCGAAACCGCCGCGATGACGACGCTCTGCAGCCCCGACTCCAGAAAAATTTCATCACCGAGCACGTAGAGATAGTTCTGCAGACCAAGCCCGGCGAAAAAATCGTGGATGCCCTGCCAGCCTTTGGCAAGATCAAGCACCGGCTCATAGGGCGGCTGCGCGATCACATCGTGCGAAAGGCTGATCTTGAGCACAATCAGGAACGGCGCGAGGAAGAAGAAGGCGAGCCACAAATACGGCGCGGCCAGCGCGAGCCTGCTTCCGCCGGGGTTGCGTGCGCTCGCACTCATCGCGTCAGCACCACGCCTGCGTCGGCGGCCCAGGAAAGCCATACCCGGTCGTCCCAGGTGATCGGGCGCTCCACCAGCCGCGAGAGATTGGGCCGCGCCGCCTTTATCAGTGCGCCGTTATCGAGTCGCACGTGATAGATCGACAAATCGCCGAGATAGCCGATGTCGTGCACGACGCCCTCGACCGCGTTAGCGTTCGCATCGGCGGGCTTTTCCAACGCGATCGAAAGCTTTTCCGGACGGAGCGCGAGCCAAACCGTGTCGCCGGTCTTGGCGTTCGCCGGCGGCGCGGCGCGGAGGCGCGCACCAAGCTGCTCACTCACGAGCTCGACGCCATCGGCGTTACGCGCAACGACCTTGGCCTCGATCAGGTTCACGTCGCCGACGAACTCCGCGACGTAGCGCGAATTCGGCTGCTCGTAGATTTCCTGAGGCGTTGCTACCTGCGCGATGCGGCCACGATCCATGACCGCGATGCGCCCCGCCATAGTCATCGCTTCTTCCTGGTCGTGGGTGACGATCAGGAAGGTGGTGCCGAGCCGCTGCTGCAGATGCAGAAGCTCGAACTGGGTCTCCTCCCGCAGCTTCCGGTCGAGCGCCGCGAGCGGCTCGTCGAGCAACAGTACCTTGGGGCGCTTGACGAGCGAGCGCGCGAGCGCCACGCGCTGACGCTGGCCGCCGGAGAGTTGATGCGGCTTTCGGCGCTCGAGGCCCAGCAGCTCCACGAGCTTCAACATCTCGTCGGTGCGCGTGGCGATCTCGGCTTTCGGCAGCCGTTCCTGCTTCAGCCCGAACGCCACATTGTCGAACACGCTCATGTGCGGAAACAGCGCGTAGGACTGGAACATCATGTTCACCGGCCGCCGATAGGGCGGGATGCCGGCGAGATCCTCGCCCGCGAGCAGCACGCGTCCCTCGTCCGGAATCTCGAAACCGGCGAGCAGACGCATGAGCGTGGTCTTGCCGCAGCCGGACGGACCGAGCAGCGCGAAGAACTCGCGCTCGAAAATATCGAGCGACAGATCGTCGATCGCAACGACCTCGCCGAAGCGCTTGGTCACGCGTTCGAAACGGATGAGCGGCTTCGCCGCCGGGTCGGTCCACGGCGCGAACTTGCGGCGCACCGCGCCGGGCGTTCGCGGTGCCTTGCCGGCTGCTTTATCCATGGAACGGCTGCTTAGCGGGGAAGCCGCGCCGGCTCAACCCGCGGCCGCGCTCAGTGGGCGGGAGCGGCTTCGGGCTCGAGCAGCGGCCGACGCACCATAAGCACCAGCACCGCGCACAGGCTGAAGATGATCGCGAGTATCAGGAATACGTCGGAGAACGCGAGCACCAGCGCTTCCCGGTACACCAGGCCCGAGAGCCGTTTGATCGCCGCCTGCTCGGCGTTCGAGCCGAGGAAAGGCGTGAAGCGCTCGGTCAGACCCGCGAGCGCCTCGTCGGCCGCGGTGCGGCCCCAGACGACGTGCTCGCGCAGCCTGAGAATATGCATATCCGTGCGCTGGTTCAGGAACGTATTGATGCCCGCCAGTCCGAACGCGCCGCCGAGATTGCGCACGGTGTTGAACAGGCCGGCCGCGTTCTTCAATTGATCCGGCGGCAACGTGCCGAGCGCCACGATATTGATCGGCACCATGCAGAACATCAGCGACGCACCGCGCAGCAGCTGCGGCAGCAGAAGCTCCCCGAAGCCCCATTGGCTGGTGATCGGGACGAGCTCGAAGCAGGACAGCACGAAGCCCACGAACCCGCCGCCGATCAGCCAGCGCGGATCGATCTTGCGCGCGAGCGTGCCGGCGATCGGCGCCGCGATGAACATCGCCGCGCCCGTGATGAACATGGTCTCGCCGACCTGCAGCGCGTTAAAGCCGCGCACGCGCGCGAGGAACAGCGGATAGAGATAGGTCAGGCCATAGAGCCCCATGCCGAGCACGAAGGTGAGCAGCGAACCGACGGCGAAGTTGCGGTCGCGATAGGCGTGCAAGTCGACGATCGGCACTTTGGCGGTTAGCGCCCGCCAAAAGAAGATGACCCCGCCCACGGCGCTGAGCACCGCAAGAAATGCGATAATGTTCGAGTCGAACCAATCGTCGATCGGGCCCTGCTCGAGCACATATTCGAGGCTGCCGAGGAACACCGCGAGCGCAGCCAGACCCCGGACGTCGAGACGCTTCAGCAGCCCGTATTCCGGCTCGTCGAAATCGATCAGCGTCCAGGCAATCACCGATGCGATCACGCCGGGCACGACATTGATCAGAAACAGCCAGTGCCAGGAAAATAGCTCTGTGAGGTAGCCGCCGATCGTCGGCCCGATCGTCGGCGCCAGCGTGACCGTGAGGCCGATCACCGCCATCACTGGCCCCATCGAGCGGCGCGGGAAAATCGTATAGGCCGCGGCCATGGCGGTCGGGATCATGCCGCCGCCGATGAAGCCCTGCAGCGCGCGGTAGACGATCATCTCGTTGATCGTCGTCGCCGTGGCGCACAGAACGCTCGCCAGCGTGAAACCGGCGGCCGAGATCGTGAACAGGACGCGGGTCGAGAGAGCGCGCGCGAGGAAGCCCGAGAGCGGGATCATCACCACCTCGGCGATGAGATAACTGGTCTGCACCCAGGCGATCTCTTGCGGCGCCGCGGAAAGGCCGGCCTGGATCTCGGCGAGCGATGAGGCGACGATCTGGATATCCAGAATCGCCATGAACATGCCGAACACCAGCGCGGCGAAGGCGACGTACCGGCGGAGAGTTACCTTCGGTTCGGCGGCCGCCGGTGCGGCGGCGTCGCTCACGGCGCGGAACGCGTATCGACGGTCGCGACGACCGAGAGGCCCGAAACCAGCGGCCGTTCACCGGCCGACTTGATGCGGATGCGAACCGGTACCCGCTGCACGATCTTGGTGAAGTTGCCGGTCGCGTTCTCCGGCGGCAGCAGGCTGAACAGCGCACCCGACGCAGGTGCCACGCTTTCCACCACCCCTTCGAGCGGGTGGCCAGGATCGGAGTCGAGCACCAGCGTCGCGGACTGGCCGGGACGAATGCGCGCCAGTTGCGTCTCCTTGAAATTAGCATCGACATAGAAGCTGTCGGCCGGAATGATCGCCATCAACCGTTTGGCCGGCGGCACGTAGTCGCCGACTTGAACCGCCTTGTTGCCGATGACGCCATCGAACGGCGCATGGATCACGGTCGCCGCAAGGTCGCGCGCCGTCTTGGCGAGCACCGCTTCCAGCTCCTTGCGCGCCCGCTCGGCTTCGAATTTCTGCGCTTTCATCACTTCGAGATTGGCTTCGGCCGCGGCGAGCGAAGCGCGCGCCTGATCGACGCCGGCGACGGAGCGGTCGCGGTTCGCGCGCGCGGCGTCGAGCGCGGCGCGGCTTGCGAAACTATTGGCGGCGAGCGTCTGCGTGCGCTCGAAGTCGGCGCCCGCGCGGGTCGCGTCGGCTTGGGCGGCGACGATTCCGGCGCGTCCCAGATCGACCGCGGAAGCGCCGGCCACGACCTGCTGCGCCAGGCGCGCGATCGTCGCGTCCTGCGTCGCCAGCCGCGCCTCGGCCTGCGCCACGGCGATCTTGTAGTCGCCGTCGTCGAGCACGACGAGCACGTCGCCGGCCTTCACGCGCACATTGGCCTGCGCCGGCACCCGCGCCACGTAGCCGGGCACGCGCGGCGCAATGATCGACATATCGGCGCCGATATAGGCGTTGTCGGTGGAAATCAGGAAGCGGCCGACGATCCAGTAATTCAGTCCCCACCAAAGCGCGCCGACGAGCGCCACGATTGCGACGGCGAGAATAAGGATGTGCCTGCGGCCGAGACCGCCCGGCTGTTGCGGGCCTCCGACGCCGGCACCTTCACCGCTCTGCGAGATCGTGGCCGCGCCGCGCTCGGCTGCCGGAGCGCCTGCGGGTTTCGGCCCGCGCGCGGAAGGCTTCGCGCGCGCCGATGGCGCCGGCGCAATCGGGGTCGGCACTTCATCCGGCTTGCGAACGGCGTCCACGATTCACACTCCCGCGCGCTGGATACTCGCGATCGGCAAAAAAACGCCTAACCGCAGCCGTGAAATTTTGCACATCGTGCAAACGCTATTGACCGAACCGTACGGTCATTTTATTCTTGACATAAAGCTATTCAGGGGTCAAATCAATATCGTACCGAACCGTTTAGTTCAAATTGTACTTTTGCTTGAAGTGGAAAACAGCATGGCCAAACCTGCCCTCGCCGAACGCGAACCGCCTGAAATCGGCTCCGCCCCGGAGTCCGAGAAGCGGCGGCAGATTCTTGAAGGCGCCCGCGAGGTCTTCCTCGCGCGCGGCTTCGATGCCGCCAGCATGGGCGACATCGCGGCGGCCGCCGGCGTCTCCAAGGGCACGCTCTATGTTTATTTCGAGAACAAGCAGAAGCTGTTTGCCGCGCTTGTCGCCGAGCAGTGCCGGCAAACCGCCGAGCGCGCGTTCGTGCTGAGCGACGACGATCAGGATGCGCGCGCCGCGCTCACCAAGCTCGGCAAGAGCTTCATCGACGGACTGACCCGCCCGCAGCACGTGGCCACCATCCGCATCGTGACGGCGGTCGCTGGCAAGCTGCCGGAGCTCGGGCACATTTTTCTGGACTCGGGTCCCCGCGCCGGCGCGGCGCGGCTCTCCGAATGGCTGCGCGCCAGGATCGCACGCGGCGAGTTCAAGATCGCAAACGTCGAGCTGGCGGCCTGGCAGTTTCTCACGCTGTGCCAAGGCCCGGTACTGGCGCCGGTTCTTTTGGGCGGCGAACCGCGGCCGTCAAATGCGCGGATCGACGAGGTAGTTGCGAGCGCCGTCGACGTCTTCCTCGCCGCCTATAGCCGGCGCTGAACGCGCCCTTCAGCGCGCGCTCACGGCTTCTGTACTCACGCTTCCCAACACCGCCTTGAGCGCAGTGATTTCGGCCGGCTTCGCCATGAGTCCGAGCTTGGTGCGCCGCCACAAGACGTCCTCGGCGGTGCGCGCCCATTCCTCGCGGCGCAGATAGTCAAGTTCGACTGCATGCAGATCGCCGACGATGCGCGGGCCGAGATCCTCGGCGCGCTTGGCGTGTTCCAAAAATTTCCGCGCCCGCGTACCGTAGGTGCGCGCAATCCGCCGCGCCTGCGGCCCGGAAAGATACGGGTGGGTCTGCAATAGCTCGGCGACGAAGCCGTCGAGCCCGCCCGCGCCGAGGTCGCCGCCGGGCAACGGCGCTTCATGCGTCCAGGCCGGCCCCAGCACGAACCATTGCTTGAGCTGGTCGACCACATTGGCGGCAACGCGCCGGTAGGTCGTGAGCTTCCCGCCAAAGATAGAGACCAGCGGCGCTTGGCCATAGTCCCCGTCGATCTCGATCTTGTAGTCGCGCGCGGTGTCGGAATCCCGGCTCGAGCCGTCGTCCACCAGCGCCCGGACGCCGGCGAAGTTCCACACGATCCGCGACGGCTCGATGCTGGCACGGAAATAATCGCCGGCAGCGCGGCACAGATAAAGAATTTCCTCGGTGCTGGCCGCAACCTCGGCCGGATCGCCGGAAACGGCGAGCTCGGTCGTGCCGATCAGCGTAAAGGCATCGGCGAATGGGACGGCGAAAATAACTCGCTTGTCGAAATTTTGCAGCAGATACCCCCGCTCGTGCGCCTGCAGCCGCGGCACCACGATGTGACTACCCTTGACGAGCTTGAGCTTGGTCTTGAGCGGCCGCCGCGCCACGTTCTCGACGAAATGACCGGCCCACGGACCCGCGGCATTGACCAGCCCGCGCGCCGTGACGCTCTCCCGTTGGCCTTCTTTCTGCAGCACGAGCTTCCAGCGGCCGTCCTCGCGCCGCGCCGCCGCGCAGCGCGTGCGCGTGCGGATCACGGCCCCCTTCTCGCGCGCGCCGATCGCATTGGCGACCCTCGACATCAACATCAGCGTGTCGGCAAGCTGCCCGCCGAACGCCTTCAGGCGCTTGCGCTGCGCCAATGCCACAAATATGCGTGGTACATAGAAG
>JAYUHJ010000425.1:0-8143 GCA_043767065.1 Hyphomicrobiales bacterium
TCGAGCGTGACGCGGTTCGCGACCACCTGCTTCTCGCTGCAAGTATTGACGAACAGAAGATATTTCTGGCGGTTGTCGAAGAAGCGGAAATTGCGGGTCGGATCTTCGGAGTCGGAACTCGCCGGGGCCGGACGCGGCGCCACCGGCGCGAAGGACGGGCTCACGAGCCGGCGCTCGATATCGATTACCGCCGTGCGCGCCGAGCCGGCGCCGCCCGGTCCGGTAGAGATGAAATTGCGGATGCGGTCCAACGTCTCGGTGGTGATGCGGCCGCCGTCCCGCAGGCGATTCACCAGCTTGCCGTCGTTCACCGCGCGGCGGCCGAAGGTGGATTCGGCAAGCCCGGTGCGGCGACAAAAATCGGAAATCTCGCGGAGAATTTCTTCTGCGTGCATGGCGGCCACCGTGGCGTTTGTGGGCGCGGATTGACGGGAGAAACCGGACCGCGCCTCGTTTTCGGGAGGCTGAAGGAGGCGCAAACAAAGCAATAGAGATGCACTATGTCAATAACAACCGCTCCCACTATTCGAGTGGGATCGTAGATGGGAGTTATCCCACATTCCGCAAAAAACAATAATAGTCTGAAATAATAGAGCTATCTGGAGAAGTAGAAATCAGAGGGCCTGACCCGAGAGCGACTTTAGCGCTTCTGCGTCTCGGAAATGGGACGTGGCCCCGGAATTGCCCACACACTCAAGCTATTGGGGTGCTTATGGAATCTCGGAGACGAGCCGCCGCTGCGGGACTCAAACGACGGCTCAATTGCCGACGAGTTCGGCGATAGCCCCCCGCGTGCCGACTGCATAAAGGCGCTCAAGCGCCGCCGTTACCGGCCGCGCGAAGCGCGGATCGGGGCCGAGATCACGGGCGAAGATTTCCTCGACGGCCAGCAAAGCCGGGGCGAGCCGCGCGGCAATCGGCCCGGCATCGTCGGCGATTTGCCGCAGACGGGCGGCGAGCGGATCGCGCACATCGATGGCCTGGCCGTTCTCGTCGCGGCCGGTGACGTAGCGCATCCAGGCCGCGACCGCGAGCGCGATCCGCGAAATCGGCGCGCCGGCTTGCAGCCGCTCGCGCGCGGTGCCGAGCAGGCGCTGCGGCAGTTTCTGCGATCCGTCCATGGCGATCTGCCAGGTGCGATGCTTGAGTGCCGGGTTGGCGAAGCGCGCCTGTAGCGAGCGCTTGTAGCTTGCGAGATCGGCGCCGGGTGGCACCACGATGGTTGGAGAAATTTCTTCGTCCATGAGGCCGCGCACGAGGGCGACGAAATTCGGATCGGTCATGGTCTCGGCGATGGTCGCGTAGCCGGCGAGATAGCCGAGGTAAGCCAGCGTCGAATGGCTGCCGTTCAAGAGACGCAGCTTCATGCGCTCCCAGGGCGCGACATCGGCGACGAGTTCGATCTCGCCGCGTGCGAACTGCGGGCGCCCGGCGGGAAAGCGATCCTCGACCACCCAAAGCGAATAAGGTTCGGCGATCACCGGCCAGGCGTCCTCGAGGCCGATCGCGGCAGCGACCTCGGCACGATCCTCCGCGGTGGTGGCCGGCACGATGCGATCCAGCATGGTCGAGGGGCAGGCGACTTCGTTTTCCACATAGCGGCCGAGATCGCCATCCCGGATCTCGGCCAGGCGAGAAAGCACGCCGTGCACAGTGCGGCCGTTCGAGGGGAGATTGTCGCAGGTGAGCACGGTGAAGGGGGCCACTCCTGCGGCACGGCGGCGGGCAAGCGCCTCGAGCAGAAACCCCGGTGCCGAGCGCGGCTGGTGCGGCGTCTCGATGTCGTGGCGGATATCGGGATGCGCCTCATCGAGCTGGCCGGTCGCCGGATCGTGGCAATAGCCCTTTTCCGTCACCGTGAGCGAGACGATGCGAACGGCCGGATCGCTCATCGCGCGCAGGAGCTTTTCGGGATTTTCGGGCGCCACCAGCACTTCGCGCAGCGCGCCGATCACCCGATGGCGCGAGCCCGACTGGTCGCGGACCGCGAGCGTATAGAGCCCGTCCTGGGGCGCGAGCGCGTCGCGGGTGTCGGGCGAGCGCAGGCTGGCGCCGACGATGCCCCAGCCAAGATCGCCGGCCCCGAGCGCGTCGTCGACCAGAACCGCCTGCTGGGCGCGAAAGAACGCGCCGATGCCGAGATGCACGATGCCGGTGCGGACGTGCGCGCGGTCATAGCGCGGCCGGGCCACATCGGCCGGGAGCCGGTCGAGGGTTGCGGCCGAGAGCCGTGTCATCAGTTACCGAGCAGCACGCGCGGCAGCCAGAGCGTGAGGGCGGGGATATAGGTCACCAGCGCCAGCACGATCAGCATCGGGATATAGAAGGGCAAGATGCTGCGCGACACCGCTTCCATGGTGACCTTGCCGATGGCGCAGCCGACCACCAGCGTCGGCCCGACCGGCGGCGTCAGCAGTCCGATGCCGAGGTTCAGGATCATGATGATGCCGAAATGCACCGGGTCGATGCCGAAGGTCTTGATCACCGGCAGGAAGATCGGCGTGCAGATCAGCAGCATCGGCGCCAGATCCATGAAGGTGCCGAGCACAAGCAGGAGAAGATTGATCAGGAGCAGAAACGTATATTTGTCATTGGCGATGGTGAGGAAGAAGGCCGTCACCTTGGCCGGCACCTGCATGATCGCCATCATGTAGCCGAAGGCGATGGAGAAACCGATCATGATCATGACCATGCCGACGGTGCGCACGACGCGGGCGACCAGTTGCGGCAGTTCGCGCCACTTGTAGTCGCGATAGATGAACATGGTCACGAGGAACGAGTAGATGCAGGCGACGGCGGCCGACTCGGTGGGCGTAAAGATGCCGCTCAATATGCCGCCGATAATGATGACGACGGTGAGCAGGCCCCAGAAGGCCTCGACGATGATTTTGAGCGCGCGGGGCAGTGGAATGACCTCGCCTTTCGGAAAATTCTTCCGATAGGCGATGATCAGGCAGAGCACCATCAAGGAGAGGCCGAGCAACAGGCCGGGAATGACGCCTGCGATAAACAGGTGGGAGATCGACACGGTTCCGCCGGCGGCGAGTGAATAGATCACCGCGTTGTGCGAGGGCGGGATCAGGAGCGGCTGCAGGGAGCCCGAGATCGTGACGTTGACGGCGAACAGGCGCGGATAGCCGTTCTTGATCATCTGCGGGATCATCACGGAGCCGATCGAGGCGGTGTCGGCGACCGAGGAGCCGGAGATGCAACCGAAAAAAGTGGATGCCAGGATATTTACGAGCGCCAGCCCGCCGCGGATAAAGCCCACGAAAATCTTGGCGAGATTCACCAGCCGCTCGGCCATACCGCCTTCGGCCATGATCCCGCCGGCGAGAATGAAGAAGGGAATCGCCAGGAGCGCGAAATCGTCGGTGCCGTCGGAGACCTTCAGCATCACCGCTTCGAGCGGCAGGTTGATCCACAATGCGGTGAAGATCGCAGCGAGACCCAGCGCGTAGGCGACGGGCACCCCAAGGAGGCAGAGCACCGTGAAGCCGCCGAGCAGGATGAAGATGTCCATGACGCGTCCCGTCTATTCGGTGCTGACGGGATTGAGGCTGTCGTCGGCAGGCCGGGCGAAGAGGTTGCCGACCCACAGACGCTCGACGACGAACAAGACGGTGATGGCGCCGGCAAGCGGAACCGGCAGATAGGAAAGGCCGACCGAATAGCCGGGGAAGTCGGAGATCGACTGGTACCAGGTGGTGTGGACGAGCTTGATGCCCCACCAGAACATGAAGAAGTTGGTGCCCATCATGCACAGTTCGATGAGCCAGCCGGCGACGTTCTTAGCGGTGCCCTGCAGCATCATGGGGATCACCGCCACGCCGATGTGCAGGTTCTCGCGGTAGCAAAGTGCCGCGGACAGGAACGAGAACCAGATCACCATCAGCACCGCTGCCGGCTCCGGCCACGATGATGCGCTGTTCAGCACGTAGCGGGTGAACACGCCCCACGGGATGATGAGCGTGATGACCACGAGACAGACGCCCGAGACCACCATGCAGAAGCGATGGAGCACGTCCATCGCCTGGATATAGAGTGCCTTCATGCCGTTCCCCGTTCGGCAACAAGGAGGCCGGCTTCCGCCGAGGCGTCGGCCGGCCTCCGTCTCATTTCAACGTTAGGCGTTACTTCACGTCTTGGATGCGCTGGATGAGCGCGGCGTGCGCGCCGCCGAACTTGTCCCACACCGGCTTCACCGCCGCTTGGAACGGCTTCTTGTCGGCGATCTGGATGATCTCGACGCCCGCTTCGCGCATCTGCTTGAGCGAGATCTCTTCCATTGCGTACCAAAGCTTGCGTTGCTCGAGCTGCGCCTCCCTGGCGGATTTCAGGATCAATGCCTGATCCTCCTTGGAGAGCGTCTCCCAGATTTTCTTCGAGAAGACGAGGATTTCCGGGATCATCAAGTGCCCGGTCATCGAGTAGTATTTCGCATAGCGGAAATGCTGTCCGCTGGCGTAGCTCGGATAATTATTCTCCGCGCCGTCGACGATGCCGGTCTGCAACGCGTTGATGAGCTGGTCGAAGCCCATGGCGACGCCGTTGCCGCCGAGCGCATTCATGGTCTCGACGAACACCGGGTTGCCCATCATGCGGATCTTGAGGCCCTTGAGATCGTCGATCGATTTGATCGGCTTCTTGCTGTTGTAGACGTTGCGGGTGCCGGCGTTCATCCAGCAGATGCCGACCAGGCCCGCGGTCGGATGATCGCTGAGCTTCTTCAGCATCTCGACGCCGATCGGGCCGTCGATCACATTCTCCATGTGCGCGTCGTCGCGGAACATGAAGGGCAGGTTGAACACGTTGAGCTCGGGCACGATCGGTCCCATCGGGCCGACGCTGATGCGGGCCATGGCGAGCGCGCCGACCTGGGCCTGCTCGATCATCTCCTTTTCGCCGCCGAGTTGCATCGACGGGTACATCTGAATGCTGATGCGGCCGTTGGTCGCCGCTTCCAGCCGCTTGCCCATGCGCACCACCGCTTCGACCGTCGGATAGCCGAGCGGATGAACGTCGGTGGCCTTGAGCACGAGCTTTTCCTGGGCGTAGGCGGGCGTCTTGGCCGCCAGGCCCACGGCCCCAAACGCGACGGCAGCGCCGCCGAGGCCGATGAATTCACGTCGCTTCATTTTCATTGTCGTTTCCTCCCTTGATGATGGTTTCTTGAGTTCAAGTTCCTTCGGTCTTCAGGTTTTCCCGGCCGGCCGGCTCACATCCGGTAGGCCTCCTTGGCTAGCCGATAGGCCAGATCGTGGGCGACTTCATGCGCCTCATCCTCGTCGAGCCGGTGCGTAACCACGCGCTCGGCGAGGAAGGCGCAGTCCACCCGCCGCGCCATATCGTGGCGGGCGGGAATCGAAAGATAAGCGCGGGTATCGTCGTTGAAGCCGACGGTATTGTAAAAGCCGGCGGTTTCGGCGGTCAGCTCGCGGAAGCGGCGCATGCCGTCGGGGCTGTCATAGAACCACCAGGCCGGCCCGAGCTTGAGGCACGGATAGTGCCCGGCCAGTGGGGCGAGCTCGCGCGAATAGCTGGTTTCGTCGAGGGTGAAGACGATGACGCTGAGAGCGCTCTCGTTGCCGAAACGGTCGAGTAAGGGCTTCAGCGCACACACGTAATCGGTGCGGGTCGGGATATCGGCGCCCATGTCGCGGCCGAATGCGGCGTGGAGCGCCGGATTATGGTTGCGGAACGAGCCGGGGTGGATTTGCAGCACGAGGCCATCTTCGAGGCTCATGGCCGCCATTTCGGTCAGCATCTGGCCGCGGAACAGATCGGCTTCTTCTGATGAGAATTGTCCACGCACGATCTTGTCGAACAGCTTGCGTTTGTCGGCGTCGGCCAGATCAGCGGTGCGCGCCGACGGATGGCCGTGGTCGCTCGAGGTCGCGCCGAAGCTTTTGAAGAAGGCGCGGCGCTTGCGGTGCGCGTCGAGATAGCCGTCGAACGAGAGCGTATCGCAGCCGGCGATCTCGCCGAGACGGTCCAGATTCTTGCGAAATCCGTCGAACTCGGGATCGACCACCGGATCGGGCCGATAGGCGGTTAGCACGCGGCCCTTCCAGCCGTTGTCGCGGATCATCTTGTGCCAGCGCAGATCGTCGAGCGGGCTTTCGGTGGTGGCGATGGCCTCGATCTTGAAGCGCTCGAACAGCGCGCGCGGGCGGAACGCGGGCTTGGCTAGATAATCCGCGATGCGGTCGTAATAGAGATCGGCGGTTTTTTCCGAGAGCCGCACGTCGAGGTCGAACAGCGTCGCGAAGGTGTGGTCGAGCCACATACGCGTCGGTGTGGCGCGGAAGAGATGATAGTTCGCTGCGAACAAGCGCCAGATTTTGCGCGCATCGGTCTCGACGGGCTTGCCGTCCTTGCGCGCGATTCCGAGCGCCTCGAGTGGAATGCCCTGAGAATAGAGCATGCGAAAAATATAGTGGTCCGGGATCACCATTAGCCGGGCCGGATCGGGGAAGGCCGCGTCCTCGGCGAACCAGCGCGGGTCGGTGTGGCCGTGCGGCGAAACGATCGGCAAATCTCGCACGCCCGCATAAAGCCGGCGGGCGACCGCGCGGGCCGAGGGATCGGCCGGAAGAAGCCGATCCTCGTGCAGCAGGCCGCGTGCGGCGGCGCCGGTGACGGCGCGGGCTATTGTCATTTGGCAATTTCCGCCATCGATGGCTCACGCGTGACGGTCTCGCCGCTTTCGCCGGAAAGAATCGCCTGCACTTTGCCGAGATGCATATCCATGGCGCGGCGAGCCGCTTCCGGATCGCGCGCGACGATAGCCCTGGCGATCGCCTGGTGTTCTTCGAGTGCGGTGTCGCGCGCTTCGGGCAACAGGCCGGTGCGCCGGCCGAGCCGCTCGAAAATCGGCGTGAACATCTGCGACCAGAGATTATCGACCATAGCGACGAAGACACCGTTGCCGGTCGCTTGCGCGATGCGTTGATGAAAGCGCCGGTCGGCGGCGCGGAACGAAGTGGAATCCGCCGCCTGCATCATGTCTTCGAGCGTCTCCTCGATCACCGCGAGGTCGTCGACGTTCGCGCGGGTCGCGGCCGCGGCCGCCACGATCGGCTCGATGGCGCGGCGGGCTTCGATCAGCTCGATCGGGCCGGGGCCGGAATCGCCGAGCCAGAGTGGAAGCATGCGTGCTTCGGCCGGCATCGCGGCTACATAGCTTCCGGCGCCGGTGCGGACTTCAACGAGGCCGGCGAGTTCGAGCGCGACCATGGCTTCGCGAACGGTCGGCCGGCTGATGCCGAGCAGGCGCGCCAGATCGCGCTCGGGCGGCAGCCGGCCGCCGAGCCGGTACTCGCCGCTCGCGATCAAGCGGGCGATCTGCTCCGCCACACGCTGATAAAGACGCTGGACCGTAACGACCTCGATGGGCACCGAGGCTCTCCCGCACGAGTACGCCACATGGCTGGCTTCAAACGTTATCGGAGCAGGAAGGCCGGTGGCAAGGTGGCCTGACCAATCCCCGGCTGTGGATAGCGGGGCCACGCAATCTTAGGCCGCGAAAAGCGCCGGTATGGCTCATTGCCTCGGGGGCTTCGGGGTGCGTTTTCCAAGCAGCGTTGCCGCGGGCTGGGCGAGGGCGCGGCCGTCGGGCCGCTCCACGTTGACGAAGCAGGCGTAATAGCGCTCGCGCGGCACGCGCTTGCTCACCGCGCAAACGTGGAACGGCTGCAGGTCGGCCTCGCTCCTGTAGTGCGCATAGGGTCCGATCAGATAGCGGCTGGCGCCGTCGGGGTCGCTACCGAAGCGGTCGATCTGGCCCTTGAGGCCGGGCTCGACGGCCAGGATCGCGTCGCGCAGCTCCTCGCCGGCGATGAAGTTGTCGGGCAGCTGATCGAACGGGCCGTCGAAATAATTGTTGGCCATGGCGTTGCCTTCGAATACGCCGATCAGGATTTTTCGCTCCAGGCGATGATCGCGATAGAAGGCGAAGCCGGTGCGCTTGCCGATCAGGATGCGGTCCGACTTTTTCGCGGCGACGAATTCCTCTGGCACCGCGACGGTCTCATCGAGCACGTAGTGGAAGAGCTTTAGCCGCGGATTGAAGATCAGGAAGAAACGGATCCCGGATTCGTCGAAGATAGGTCCGAGATATTTTTCGTCCGGCCCGAGCGCA
>JAYUHJ010000426.1:0-3442 GCA_043767065.1 Hyphomicrobiales bacterium
CGAGGGGCGCGTCGCGCGACGTGTTCGACGTGGGATCGGGATCGGTTCCCGCGGGCGAGGCTCGTAACCTCGCACTCGGGCGACCCCGGAGCCCCGCCCGGGCGGCACTAGGACCGCCCTGCGAGGAGCTCGCTGGACTGGGACAGGACAGCAATGCCCGCGTCCCAGGAAGCGCGGTCCGGGGGAGAGCCGGGTCCTTCGGGATCTGGCGAAGAGCCGTGGTGGAGCGCCGCAAGGCGAGTGCCCGGCGGTTTCCGGGCACCGCGCCCCGCAAGGGGCGCAACACCAACGAGCGCCGAGCGGCGCTCCATCCCCCTCCCATTTGTACGGGAGGGGTGCGTGGCAAGCCTCGGGGCGGATACCGCCCGCGAGAACGAACAAATGCGTCACCCTGAGGTGTCGGCCGAAGGCCGGCCTCGAAGGGTGGCGCGCGGAACGGCCGGCGCCGCCATCCTTCGAGGCTCGCGGGCTTTGCCCGCTCGCACCTCAGGATGACGGCGTGTGATACGCCGCAGCGCGCATGAAACGAGGATTTGCTAAACTAGCCCCATGACCAAGCCCTTCATCGACAACCAGCAGCGCGCCGAGGCGTATCTGGCGCGTTTCAAGTCCGGCCCGGTGCCGCACTGGATCGACGGCAAGGCCGACGCCGGCTCGGGCGCGACTTTCGACGACCTTTCGCCGGTCGATGGCCGGGTGCTGGCGAAAATCGCGCGCGGCCAAGCGGCCGACATCGACCGCGCCGCCAAGGCGGCGGCCCGCGCCTTCCCGGCCTGGAGCAAGACGAGCGGCGAGGCGCGCAAAGCGCTCCTGCACAAGATCGCCGACAAGATCGTGGCGCGTGCCGACGAGATCGCCTTCATCGAGTGCATGGATACCGGCCAGGCGCTCCGCTACATGAGCAAGGCGGCGCTGCGCGCGGCCGATAATTTCCGCTTCTTCGCCGACCGCGCGCCCGGCGCCCAGGACGGCCTTTCGTTGCCGGCGCAGGGCCAGCTCAACTACACGATCCGCCAGCCGATCGGTCCCGTGGGCGTGATTACGCCCTGGAACACGCCCTTCATGCTCTCGACCTGGAAGATCGCGCCGGCGCTCGCCGCCGGCTGCACGGTCGTGCACAAGCCCGCCGAATGGAGCCCGCTCACGGCGATGCTGCTCTCCGAGATCGTGAGCGAAGTCCTGCCGCCGGGCGTGCTCAATCTGGTGCATGGCCTCGGCGAGGAGGCGGGCAAAGCGCTCACCGAGCATCCGGCGATCAAGGCCATCGGCTTCGTCGGCGAATCCGGCACCGGCAGCATGATCATGGCGCAAGGCGCGCCGACCCTGAAGCGCGTGCATTTCGAGCTCGGCGGCAAGAACCCGGTCATTATCTTCGACGACGCCGATCTGGATCGCGCCGTCGATGCGGCGCTGTTCATGATCTACTCGCTCAACGGCGAGCGCTGCACCTCGTCGAGCCGGGCGCTGGTGCAGGCCGGCGTCTATGACGAGTTCATCAAGCGCGCGTCCGAGCGGATCAAGAAGATCAAGCTCGGCCACCCGCTCGATCCCGCGACCGAGATCGGCCCGCTGATCCACGCCGATCATCTGGAGAAGGTCACGAGCTATTACGCGCTTGCCAGGCAAGAGGGCGCGAAGGTGTTCGAAGGCGGTAGCGAGAAGCCGGCCGCCGGCTATTACGCCAGGCCGGTGCTGTTCGCCGACGCCCGGAACGACATGCGCATCGCGCAGGAGGAAATTTTCGGCCCGGCGCTCACCGCGATCCCGTTCAAGGACGAGGCCGAGGCGCTGAAGCTCGCCAACGACGTGCGCTACGGCCTGACGGCTTACATTTGGACCCGCGACATTGGCCGCGCGCATCGCATGGCGCAATCGGTCGAGGCCGGCATGGTCTGGATCAACTCCGAAAACGTGCGCCACCTGCCGACGCCGTTCGGCGGCGTGAAGGCGTCGGGCATCGGCCGCGACGGCGGCGACTACAGCTTCGATTTCTACATGGAGACCAAGAACATCGCGGTTGCCTTGGGCGACCACAAGATCCAGAAAATCGGAGGATGACGTGAACGTTCGCCTTACTTTGTCATTCCGGTCGCGCGCGCTTGCGCGCGGGCCGGAATCCATAACCACGGTCGGTGCAATTCCGCGCAGTCGGTGGTTATGGATTCCGGGCTCGCCATGCCTTCGCCCTTTGGGCTACGGCGGGCGCCCCGGAATGACGGTATCGAGGCGTTGAACCCATGCCGCTCAAGCCCCCCGTCTTCAATCCGCCGTTCAACATCGTGCGCTCGAGCCATGTGGTGCTCGGCGTCAGCGATCTCGCCGCCTCGCGCGCCTTCTATGTGGATTGCTTCGGCCTGCTCGTCGCCGATGAGACCAAGGACACGCTTTATCTGCGCGGCATCGAGGAGCGCAATCATCACTCCATCGTGCTGCGCCAGACCGGCCAGCCGCTTTGCTACGCGCTCGGCTACAAGGTCGGCGAGGAAGAGGATCTCGACAAGGCGGCCAAATGGTTCAAGGCCAGGGGCCTGCCGGCCGCTTTCCGCGAGGTGCCTTATCAGGGCCGCACGTTGTTTACCCGCGATGTGCGCGGCATGCCGCTCGAGCTCTATGCACGGATGGAGCTGCGGCCGAGCGCGCTGCAGAAATACGGCCTGCATCGCGGCGCGCGCATCCAGCGCATCGATCACCTCAATTGCTTCACCGACGACGTGCAGTCGAGCTTCGAGTTCTACAACGATCTCGGCTTTCGCCTGACCGAATACACCGACACCGAAGACAAGCCGCCGCAGTTCTGGGCGGTGTGGA
The DNA here is from genome assembly GCA_043767065.1 of Hyphomicrobiales bacterium. Lineage (GTDB taxonomy): Bacteria > Pseudomonadota > Alphaproteobacteria > Rhizobiales > Xanthobacteraceae > JAHFPN01. Next base: position 2,809 of record JAYUHJ010000426.1, read on the forward strand.
TGGAGCGCAAGGGCAACGTCCACGACATCGCCTTCACCAACGGCGCCGGCCCACGCCTGCATCACGTCGGCATGTGGACGGCGACCTCGCTCGACATTCTCAACATCTGCGACGTGATGGCCACATCCGGCTATGTGCAGAACATGGAGCGCGGGCCCGGCCGCCACGGCATTTCCAACGCCTTCTTCCTCTATGTGCGCGATCCGGACGGCCACCGCGTCGAGCTGTTCACCAGCGACTACCTCACCGTCGATCACGACCACGAGCCGATCCGCTGGACGTTGCGCGATCCGCAGCGCCAGACGCTGTGGGGCCATCCGGCGCCGAAGTCCTGGTTCGAGGAAGGCACCGTTTTCGAGGGCTGTCCCGTGCGCCCGCCGGTGCTCGAGGCGCAGCCGATCGTGGCCCGGTGATTCCAATTGAGTCATTCCGGGGCGCCCGCCGTAGCCCAAAGGGCGAAGGCGTGGCGAGCCCGGAATCCATATTCACGAGCGGTGGTTATGGATTCCGGGCCCGCGAGTGTAGCCTGTGCCCGGACGGCGCGAAGCGCCGATCCGGGTGCTCGCGTCCAGGAATGACGTGGATGAAGGGAATACGCCCCGCTCAGTGCGCCGGGATCTGCGCCGGCGTTTCG
>JAYUHJ010000427.1:0-8138 GCA_043767065.1 Hyphomicrobiales bacterium
CGTCTCACCACGCCCAAGGGCGAGCCGACCCAATAGACGCCGAGCCAAAAGCTGAGCACCTGCCAGATCGCGAACAGCACGACGAGCACGAGCAGCTGATCGCGGTACGCCAATAAAAGCGTTCCGATCCGGCGCCCCCACGTTCCTGCACTGAAAGGTTCAGTCTCCCCAGGCGTCGTCATCTTCACTCCGGCTTGCATAATTTCCGAGCAAACGTCTGTAGCACACGCCGCCGTTCACCTTAAAGTGAGGTCGCGACCGGCGCGTCCCTCATCGCGGCCCACCGCGCCATGCGTGCGTTGTGACGCCGTCCGTTTGCTGTAAGATCGCTCCCAACGCAAACGATAAGTCGGGAGGATGAGATGTTCAAATGGCAAAACCGGGCAGCGGCGGCCGTACTAGGGCTGGCGACCGCGCTCGGCCCCACGGCCGGCAAGAGCCAGGAGATCGATGTGATCATGGCCCTGCCCGCCCTGACACTCACCTTTACAGCCGCGTTCGTCGCCGAGGATGCCGGCTTCTACAAGAAGGAAGGGCTGAACGTCACGAGCCGCAATCTCGTGGGCGTGGCATCGCCGAATGCGGTGCTCTCCGGCAGCGCAGACTTCACAATGGGCACCGGCCCGGTCTTCCTGCGCGCGGCCGCGCAGGGCCAGCGCTTTCTGGCGATCGCCAACATGGTTGACCGGCCGATGGTCGAGCTCGTGTTGCGCAAGGACGTAGCTGAGCGGCTCGGCATCACGGCGCAGATGCCGCTCGCGGAGCGCGCCAAGAAACTGCAGGGCCTCACGATCGGAATCCAAGGTGTCGGTAGCATCATTCATGCCTGGGAGCGCTACGTGGTGGCCAAGGGCGGGCTCGATGTCGAAAAGGACGTCCGCATTGCACCGATGGATCCGCCAGCCATGCTGCCGGCGCTCGAGAGCAAGGCGATCGACGGCTATGCCACGTCCATGCCGTTCACGACTCAGGCGGTTGTGAAGGGCGATGCGATCATGCTGGCGAGCGCGGTGACCGACGCGCCCGAATTGGTTCCGTTCGCCTATGGCCTGATCTACACGCGGCCACAAACCTGCGTCGAAAAGCGTGAAATGTGCGCGCGCATGGGGCGTGCTTTCGCGGGTGCCGCCAAGTTTATCCAGGAAAAGCCGGAAGAGACTTTCGAAATCCTGAAGAAACGCTTCCCACGCATGGATCCTGCGCTCCTGGCCGAGGCCTGGAAGCGCACGTTCCTGGCGCACGCCAAAGACATCCGGGTGACGATCCCGCAGCTGGAGAACTCGCAGAAGGTGAGCCTCGAGGCGAAGCTGCTCGATCCGAAGGACGCGCTGAAGAGCTATGAAGGGCTCTATACCGACGAGTTCCTGAAGTAAGCGCTTCGACACAAGAACAAGAAGCCCGGCGCGGGGAAACCTGCCGCCGGGCTTTTTCTTTCAGCAGCGGCGACGCACCTCAGGCTTCAATGACCAGATAATTTTCTTCGATCGAAACCGGAAACGTCTCGGCGATATAGGGCCCCTTTACCAGTTCCTCGCCGGGCGCGACCGTCACCTCGAAAGCCCTGACCTTGGTGGACTTGGGATCGCACCAGGATTGGCCAGTGCGAATCTCGAACTCCCAGCCATGCCAGGGGCATTTGAGGAACTCGCCCGGGCGCACCACGCGGTATTCGCCGGGGCCGTCAGACAGCACAAGCCCGCCGACCTTGCCCTTGCACATGGGGCCGCCCTGATGCGGGCAGCGATTGGCGAGCGCGTAGAACTCGCCCATGACGTTAAAGAGACCGACTTCACGGCCGTTCACCGTCACGAGCTTGCTCGCGCCGGGCGCAATCTCGTCGGCCTTGGCGACGACGTGACGGCTCACTTCAGGCCGTACAACGACTTGGCGTTGTCCCGAAACACTTTCGCCTTTTGCTCTTCATCGAGCGCGATCTTGAAGGCGAACCGCGGGTCGTCGAAGTCCCAGTGCGGATAATCCGTGGAGAACAGAAGCCGGTCCCAGCCGATCCAGCCGATCAGATCGGCGAGATGTTCGGGCTTCTCGGGCTCCTCGACCGGCTGGGTCGTGTACCAGAAATGCTCGCGCACGTATTCCGACGGAGGCCGTTTGAGGTGTGGCACTTCCTTGCGCATGCGTTCCCAATGCTTGTCCATGCGCCAGCAATGCGACGGCACCCAGGTGAAGCCGCCCTCGATCAGCACCACCTTCAGTTTCGGAAAGCGCTCGAACACGCCTTCGAACACCAAGGTCGTCATGACGTCCTGCAGCGAGGTCATGAAGGAATAGTGTTCCTCGATGTAATAGGTCGGCCAGCCGGCGCCGGTCGATGGATGCCCGCCGCTATAGCCGGCCGAATGCAGACCGATCGGGCGATTGGCGCGCTCGGCCGCTTGATAGATCGGCCAGTAGCGCCGATGGCCGATCGGGTCGCTGGCACGCGGCGACATGATGACCTGGACGAAGCGAGGGTCGCCGGCGCGCCGCTCGATCTCGGAGGCGGCAAAGGCGGCCTCCTCCTGCGGCACCACGATGCCGGCGCGCAGGCGCGGCTCCTTCATGATCCAAGCTTCCAGCTGCCAGTCATTGACCGCGCGCGAGAGCGCGCAGGCGAAGTCGAGGTTGCGCTCCTCCATGCCGCCGCGGCTCAAGGAGACCAGCATCCCGCATTCGACACCGTTGGGATCGAGGTGCTGACGACGCATGAGCTCGAGATCGGAGCCCGCCGGCGTGCCGTCCTCGGGCAGCGCGTCGATGCGCATGCCAGAGGCCTGCATGCGCGGATAGGCGAGCTGGCCCGAGAGCCCTTGCCGCCAATGCTCACCGAACGTCGTCAGATGCTCACGCCAACGCTCGGAAAGGAACGGATACAAGTCCGCCGGCTTGCGGAAAGCTGGATGGATGTCGCAATCGACGATGGCAAGACGCTTGGCCGCTTTGGCTTCCCGGACCGGAACGTTCATGGCACCGCCTCCTTCCGCGGCGCATTGTCGCCGAGCGCCGCTTCGCCACGCAAGCGCGGATAGGTTTCAAGCGCGTTATCGACCAGCAACCTTCTAATCAGGCCCTCCGGCAGCCCCTCCGGCAATACATCCTCGCCGTCGAAGTGCCAGTGCGGATAGTCGGTCGAGAACAGCAGCAGCCTGTCCGAGCCCATGTGCTCCAACGTGCGAAGCAGCGCCTTCTGGTCGGCGGCCGGGGCATCGACCGGTTGCAGCGTGAAACGCACGTGTTCGCGCAGGATATCGGCGGGCAGCCGGTCGATCCATGGAATCTCCGGCCGCGCCCCGCGCCAGTCCCGGCTGACGTGCCACAGCACCGTCGGCAGCCAGGTGAAGCCGGACTCGATCAGCACGAGCTTGAGTTTCGGGAACTTCGCGAACACGCCCTCGGCGAGGAAACTCACGACCTGGTTCTCGAACGCCGATGCGTAGGCGATGTAGTCCTCGACGCGATAGGACGGCCAGCCGCTTGCCGTCGGCGCCGTGCGATAGGTGCTGCCGGCGTGAATGCCGATGGCAAGCTCGTGCTTCTCCGCGGCCGCGTAGATCGGCCACATGGGCCGCCGCCCGAGCAACATGTCGCCCATGGAAAGCAGGAGCACCTGCACGAAGCGCCGATCCTTGGCGACCCGCTCGATCTCACGCGCGGCGAGTTCGGGGTTCTGCGCCGGCACCAGGATCGAGGCGCGCAGGCGCGGTTCGCGGTCGAGCAGCTCCTTCGCCACCCAATCATTGACCGCCGAGCAGAGTGCGGCCGCCATATCCTCGTTGAAGAGCGCGATTGCACCATGCAGCACGTTGCAGATAGCAAAACGCGTTCCGAACGGATCGAGGGCCTGTCGGCGCAACGTAGCCAGGTCGCCGCCGGGAAGGCCTGAGGCAGGCCGCCAGTCGGGACGCGCGGAGAGCGGCGAACTCGGTGGGTAGCTGGTGAGCACGAAGGGCAAGCGGTCGATGTGACGCTGCGCGAATTGTTCGCGCCAATAGTCGTCGAGATAGGGGAGCAACGCCTCGACGCTCGGCGGCGCCGGGTGGAGGTCGCAATCGATTGCACCCTGGATCGGCACTCGCATGGACGGCCTATCTGGCTCCCGGTCCGCGGATTCTCAATGCCGGCGTAATAGCAGGATAGCGCTGCATTTCATGCATTACAATTTCGTCGATCGCGAAGATGACGCAGCGGCTTTAGAAGAATGGTGATATTGTTGGGTTGCTTGAAGAGAAGAGAAGACGGGTCAGGGATAGCCCCTAGGGAGATTGTCATGTTTTTTGTTGAGCTCGCGGGTGGAGTCATCTTGCTGCTCGTGGCCTTCTTCATGCTGCGCGCCGCCAGACCTAAGAGCGGCATTCGCCCTCGCTTCTTGCAAAGCGTTGTCGTGGAGACTTGCTACGCATTTACCTGCTTGCTCCTGGTGGTTGGCAGCGGCTTTCTCTTCATTCATCCGTTTTTTTAGACTGAGCCGCTGCCGGTCCTTCAGCCGCTTCGCCTGAAGCATCCTCAATTCATCGTGTTGGGCAGCCACACCGAGATTTGAGGGTAAGCGATCAGCAACGTCATGATCACGATTTCGGTGGCGAGAAACCAGTAGCAGCCCCGGTAGATCACTTTCAGCGGGATCTCGTTATTGGTCGCCGTGGCGACGACGTAGATGTTGAACCCGACCGGCGGCGTCAGAAGACTTATTCCGATATATTTCACCACCAGCACGCCAAACCAGACGAGATCGAGCTTCAGCGCGACCATCATCGGCACGAACACCGGAATGGTGAGCAGGATCATTCCAAGCGGATCCATGAAGGTGCCGAGCACGACATAGATCAGCGATATCCCGATGACCAGCAGCAGCGGATCGACCGCCCACGTGCCGATCACCTGAGTGAACATTTCGGCGGTGCCGATCAGCGCAAGAAATTTCGTGTAGATGATCGCGCCGAGGCCCACGAAAAAGAGCTGGGAAGTCGTTCCGACCGCGTCCTTGAAACTATCGACGATTCCTTCCCAAGTCAGTTGTCTCTGCAGCAGCCCGATCACGATGGCGAGCAGCGCGCCGGCGGCGCCGCCCTCGGTCGGAGTGACGACGCCGCTATAGAGGCCGCCAATAACGCCGGCGATCAGCACCAGAACCGGCCAAATTTGGGCGAGCGACGCCCAGCGTTCCTTCCAAAGCGCCGCCTTGTTGTCATAGACCACGGCCGGCCCGAGCTCCGGATTGATCCAGCAGCGGATCAAGATCATCAGCATGTAGATGACCGCCGTCAGGATGCCGGGAAGGATGCCTGCGATCAGCAGCTTGACGATCGAAACCTCGGCAAAAATTCCATAGATCACGAACGAGATGCTGGGCGGGATCAGCGCGTCGAGCGTGCCACCGCTGGCGCAAACGCCGGTGGCGAGGCCATTGTCGTATTTCTGCTTTAGCATTTCCGGAACGGCGAGGCGCGCCATCACCGCGGCCGCCGCGACGCTGGAGCCGGAAGCCGCGCCGAAGCCGGCGCAGGCCCAGTTGGTCGCAACTGCAAGGCCGCCGGGCATCCAGCCGAACCACGCGAGCGCGGCACGGAACAGGCCGGTGCCGATACCCGAATTGCCGGCGACGGCTCCCATCAGCAGAAACATCGGGATCGCCGAAAGGTCCCAGCTGGCGGCGAAGACGAAGGGGGTATCCCGGACCACGCTCAGCGCAACGTCGAAATTGCGCACGTACCAAAATCCGGCGAATGCGACGGCCGCCATCGCCACACCGATGGGAATGCGAAGCCCGAGCAGCACCAGCATGCCGCCAAGACTGACCAACGCGAGCGTGAGCGGTTCCATGTCCCCCTCTTCTGCCTCAGCCTCGGAAATAGCGGCCGAGGTCACGGATGACGCGGAGGACGAGATAGACCCCCATCGACGCGCCAGCGATCGGAAGTACCCATCGGGACGGCCATATCGCGATGAAACCTCCAGCGGCTTCCCACACTTCGCCTGCGCGCGTCTGCTGAAGGGCGCGCACCCAGGTCTGCCAAGTGAAGATGTAGAGAAAGCCGATGGTAAATAGCTTGACTGCAATCTCCAGCCAGAAACTGAATCTCGGCCCGCCGATGTGCTCGAACATTCCCGCGACGATGTGATTATCGCGCTCGGCAATCCAGGCCCAGGGGAGGAAGGCGATCGCGATCATGTACCAGCCGGCGACGATTTCAGTCGTTCCAGCGAAAGGCCGATTGAACACGGTGCGGCCGGTCACATCGACCGCGACATGAACCATCATCGCGACGCCAGCGAGCAAGCCGATCCAAAGCAGCACGGCGTTCGGCTTTTCCAGCCACTTCAGCAGTTTTTCGACGGTGCGCATGCCAACCCCCCGGAGCACGCATTATCCGCTAGAGCTCCGGGGCCGCCGGTGAAGTCCGGCGGCCCCGGCAAATAGGCCCATCTTAGAACTTGGCGTAGTCGAACTTGTCGTAGACTTCTCGCATCAGATAGTCGCGCATCTTGTTGACGTCGCGGCCGATCTCTTTTGACAAGATCTTCCACTTCTCCTGCGCCTTGAGATAGGAGTCCATGATTGCCTCGGCGTTCTTCACGCCGAACTTCTTGGCGTTTTCGATATTGGTCGCGCGTTGTTTCGGCGCGAAGCCGGCAATCACATCATCCACTTCCTTGCTGCCCGGGTTGAGAGCGATGCCCTTAGCTTTCGCGTCGTTGAGCACCCGTTCGCCTTCAAGAATGAATGTGTTGATCGCCTGCAGCGCGCTGGCAAGCGCAGCACCGCGCACGACAGCCTTTTTCTCGTCGGGCGTGAGACTCAGCCAGGTAGTGCGGCTCAAATAGAGAGCCATGGCAGGCCCACCAATACCCATCGGATGCATGAAGACGGACTTGCTGACGTCCATGTAGCCGAACCCCTCGAGCCATTGCGGATCGCCGTGCACGCAGTCGATTGTGCCGCGCTGGAGCCCGGTCGTTGCCGAGGATGGATCCATGGCGACCGGGACGGCGCCGAGCGCTTCCATTAACTGAACGCCGCCGCCCGAGGCGCGGATTTTCTTGCCCTTGAGGTCGGCCAGCGATTGCACGTTATCGCGGCACATCGGCATGTAGGCCGAGGCGGTGAAGCCGCCGAGCGGGAGCGCATTCTGCGCCTTGTGCTCGTCGAGGCATTCTTGGCAGTGCAGAATCGCGGTTTCAACCGCCGCGGCGGTCGCCGCCACCACGTCATTACCCCAGACATGCGTGCTGAAGATCATGTTGGTGGCCGGCTGCAGGTTCGGCACGTAAGGCGCGATGCCGAGCCCGGCATCGGCTAGCCCGTCCTTCACTCCCGGCACGGTGCCGCGCGCGTCGAGCAACGAGCCGCCCGCGATCAGCTTGAACGTGAGCGAGCCCTTGGTGTCTTGTTTGATCTGTTCGAAGACGGCCGGCAGTGTCTTGGTGTTGAACGCATCGCGCGGCGGCGTCCAGGAGCCAAAGGTGAGCTCGCGGGCTTGAGCGCCGCCCGCCAGCACGGTCGCGCATAGAATGGCGGCAGTCAGAATCGACACGCGGTTTTCGTGGCGAATTCGTGCCTTGCGTTCACACCGTCGGCGCGCCCTTGGCGGCAGGCGAAAAAGACGTCAAGTGGCCGTGCAATGACACCAAATACATCGTCCATTACCCCGAGACGCGCGAGATCTGGTCCTATGGTTCGGGCTACGGCGGCAACGCGCTGCTGGGCAAAAAATGCTTTGCGCTGCGCATTGCGTCGAACATGGGAAGGGACGAAGGCTGGCTGGCCGAGCACATGCTGATTTTGGGCGTAACCAATCCCCAAGGCAAAAAATACCATGTAGCAGCAGCGTTCCCATCGGCCTGCGGCAAAACCAATTTTTCGATGCTGGTGCCCCCCGCCGGATTCGACGGCTGGAAAGTCACCACCATCGGCGACGACATCGCCTGGATCAAACCCTCGGCCGACGGCAAGCTGCGCGCCATCAACCCCGAAGCGGGTTACTTCGGCGTGGCCCCCGGCACCAACATGCTGACGAATCCGAACTGCATGAAGAGCCTGGACCACGACACGATTTTCACCAATGTCGCGCTGACGGATGACGGCGATGTGTGGTGGGAAGGCATGGAAAACGATGCTCCGGGCAAAGCATTGCCGACGCACC
>JAYUHJ010000428.1:0-8124 GCA_043767065.1 Hyphomicrobiales bacterium
CTGATGGTGGGCGCGATCGTGCTGGTGATCGCGATGTTCTTCACCCCGGTGCGGGTGCCGCATCCCTTCGTCACGCTGCATCAGCGCGCGGATCGCGGTCGGCGCGGTATAGATGACGTTGACCTTGTGCTTGTCGACGACCTCGTCAACAACAGGCAGAACCGCAAAGCTGGCTGACAACCGCAGCCAAACACCGATCAGCTTCCCGTTGTCTCGATCAAGAAATGGATTCAAACCTCATGTCGCTCTCCATGTACCAGGCTTCGTCGACACCTACTTCAAGGCCTATCCCGGCAAGTATTTCACCGGCGACGGCTGCCGGAGAGACGCCGACGGCTATTACTGGATCACCGGCCGGGTCGACGACGTGATCAACGTCGCCGGCCACCGGCTCGGCACCGCCGAAGTCGAGTCGGCGCTGGTCGCCCACGCCAAGGTGTCGGAAGCCGCCGTCGTCGGCTATCCGCACGATATCAAGGGCCAGGGCATCTACGCTTATGTGACCCTGATGACCGGCGAGCAGCCCAGCGAGACGTTGCGGAAAGAGCTCGTTCAGTGGGTGCGCAAGGAAATCGGCCCGATCGCATCGCCCGATCTCATCCAGTTCGCCCCGGGTCTGCCTAAGACGCGCTCGGGCAAGATCATGCGACGAATTCTGCGCAAGATCGCCGAGGACGAATACAAGAACCTCGGCGACACCTCGACGCTGGCGGACCCGGCGGTGGTCGATGATCTCGTGAACAATCGGCAGAATCGCAAAGCAGGCTGATCACCGCGGCAGAACGCGGATCGGCTTCCCGTAGCCTCCATCAAGAACTGGATTCAACCCGCATGCCTCTTTCCATGTACCAGGCTTCGGTTTCCGTGTTTCTGCGGATGCTGACGAACCTCACGAACGTGCTGGACAAATCCATGGCGCACGTGGCCGCGCGCAAGCTCGAACCCGCTGCGTTGCTCAATGCGCGGCTTTATCCGGATATGTTTCCGCTGGTCCGCCAGGTTCAACTTGCGTGTGACTTCGCAAAGAACACGTCGGCCCGGCTCGCGAGCGTCGAGCTGCCGAAGTTCGACGATACCGAAACGAGCTTCGAGGAACTCAAGGCTCGGATCGCCAGGACGACGGAGTTTCTGAAAAGCCTCAAGCCCGCTCAGATCGACGGGAGCGAGGAGAAGGAAATCACCTTTCCGGTCGCCGGCCAGCCGACGACGTTCAAGGGACAGTAATATCTGTTCAATTCCGGGCTCGCGAATTTCTACTTTCACGTCACCGCCGCCTACGCGATTCTGCGCCACAACGGTGTCGAGCTTGGCAAGCGCGATTTCCTCGGGCCCTACTAGCTCGCTCTCCGCGCCATCATGGTAAAGGGCGCGAAAGGTTCTGGCGTCCTTTCGCGAATTTAAGATTCACGCTCTTCGCCGATTTCCCTGCACGCAGTCGCTACCGGTACTAGAAACGGCTCGCCTCATCCCTGCGAGCCCGCCCGTGTTGCGTATCCTCACCGCGATTTTCCTCACCGCCCTCGCGCTGCTCGCGACCTATGATCGCGCCACGGCGCGCGAGGTCGTGGCGTTCAACAACGGCTACTCCGCCGGCACCATCGTGGTGCGCACCAGCGAACGGAAGCTCTATCTCATACTCGGCAACGGCACCGCGCTGCGCTACCCGGTCGGCGTCGGCAAGAACGGCCGGCAATGGAGCGGCAACGCATTCGTCGACGGCAAATATCTGCGGCCGGACTGGGCCGCGCCGTCGGAAATCCGCCGCGACAGGCCCGGCCTGCCCGAGGTGATCCCCGGCGGCAGCCCGCGCAATCCCATGGGCGCCGCGGCGCTCACGCTTTCCGGCGGCGAATACGCCATCCACGGCACCAACGCGCCCGGCTCGATCGGCGGCTTCGTTTCTTACGGCTGCATCCGCATGTTCAACGCCGACGTGCTCGATCTATTCGGCCGCGTGCGCGTCGGCGCGCCGGTCGTGGTGCTGCGCTAACCGCTAGCGGCAGATTTTCCCCGGCCCCATGTCGAAGTGAAAGTGATTGCGGTGCGCCGCGTTGAAGTCCGGCGACAACACCGCGCCGAACAGCGTACACGCGCCGTCGCGCACTTCGCGCAGAAAGCGGCCCTTGGCGTCCGTGTCGTTCCAATCTTGTAGCAACGTGACGCGCGAGCCATCCGCAAACGTGAAGCCTGCGATGTCGATCGCGTTGGCGTTGGCGTGCTGGCTCAAGCGCCCTTCCCTCGCACGATTGACGTTGCGGCAGGAGTAAGTGCCGAGGCTGCGAACCGCCGTGACCTTGTTTCCCAAGCGCTCCGCCGCCGGACCGACCACATGACGCTCCCAGAGCAGCAGCGCCGCCAGCGCCGGGCATTGCAGCATGACGCGCCCGCCATAGCTGACGCCCGAGCGCTGCAAGAGAGCGACATTGGAATAGCGGCATCCGTCGCGGCCCTCGTACGGCGCGGGGCGCGTATGGGCGATATTTCCCCGCTCCAGCGCCGCGAAGCAGCGCTCGGGCTTCGCCTTCATCAAATGGAGATGCAGCGGCGTCAGCAAATTCGGCGGCTTGTCGAACTCGAACGGCGAATACCAGTCGAGCAGGCGGTCGTAATTCCAGGCCGCGATCGCAATACTTGCGACCAGCGCGACGAAGACAGCGCCTGCCAGAAGACGCCGATCTCGGATCATCTCTCAGCGATAGAGATCGGCGCGCGTCGGCGGCAGGCCGGACGGGCCGCGACGCCGCTTCGAGACCAGCGTCTGATAGACCAGCGCGCCGCCGCGATCGAACGCGATCGAGCAGCCCGCCATCCAGGTCAGCCACATGCGCGTCGTCACCAGCCCGCCCTCGCGGATCGCCGCTTCCTGGTTCTTGTAGAGATCATCGTACCAGATGCGGCAGGTGCGCGCGTGATGCTCGCGCCAATCCTCGACGTCGTGCACCTCGAAGCCGAAGCGCTCGAAGTTGGTCAGCAGCATGCCGATGTGATCGAACTCGGCGCCGGGAAAAATATATTTTGTCAGCGCGAGCACCTCGGGCCGCTTCTTCAAGAACGTCTTGGCGTCGCGCTTGGCGACGCGTACCGAGGCCTGATGCAGGTAGAAGCCGTTGGGCTTCAAGAGCCGGTGCACGGTAGTGAAATATTTCGGATGCGCTTCGAGCCCGATGTGCTCGAACATCTCGCACTGCGAGATCTTGTCGAACCGCTCCTTGCCTTCGAGCGACGCGTAATCCCGAAGCTCGATCGTGATCTTGTCGGTGAGCCCGAGCCGCTTGAGCTTGTCCTGCGTCCAGGCGAACTGGTCTTCCGACAGCGTGACGCCGTGGCCGGTGACGCCGTAGTTCTGCACGGCGTGCGTCAAGAGCCCAGCCCAGCCGCAGCCGATATCGAGCATGTGCTCGCCCGGCTTCAGCCGAAGCTTGCGGCAGACATGGTCGAACTTGTTCTTCTGGATCGTGGCCTGCTCGCTGTTCTTGTCCCAGTCGTGAAAATATCCGCAGGTATAGCCGCGCTCGGGATCGAGGAAGGTGTCGTAGAACTTGTTGGAGACATCGTAGTGGAAACGGATGTTCTCCTTGTTCTCCGCCGCATCGCCGGTCGCCGGCTTGTGGTCGGGGATCGCCTCGAGCGGCCACGGTCCGCCGCGCGGTACGAACAGGAAGCGCCGTGCCACATCGAGCGCGAGCCGCCAGCTCACTTTTTTTGGAATTTCTCTGGTTCTCACCTTCGGGCGGCGCTCGACCATGTCGAACACCGTGCCGTTCTTGATGTCGATGCGCGCCGAGATCCAGAGATTCAGCAGCGTGTCGAAATTCGGTTTGCGCACGATGCCCGCGACCGCTCCTTCGTCGGCGATCGAAATGGCGAGCGCGTCGCGCGGATAGTTCGCCGGCACCCGCGAATCGTCCCAAAGCGCGAAGCCGAAGTCGAGCTTCAGGCGCTCATGCAAGTCGGCGAGAAATCGCTTCAGGCTATCGAGACGCTTTTGCGCGGCGGTCATGCTGCTTCCTTCGGAATCAACGGTAGAGATCGGCGCGCGTGGGCGGCAAGCCCGGGTTTCCCACCTTCCGCTTCGACGCGAGCGTCTGGAATAGGAATCCGTCGCCGCGCTGCAGCGCGATCGAGGAAACCGCAAACCACATCAGAAAAACTCGAACCATGGGCATTCCGATCTCGCGCGCGGCGGCTTCGCGGACGGCGTAGAGCCGGTCGTGCCAGATCCTGAAGGTCCGCACCTGATGCAGCCGCCAGTTCTCGACGTCCTGAACTTCGAAGCCGAAGCGCTCCAGATTGGTCGTCGTCATGCCGATGTTGTCGAACTCGGCTCCGGGCCACAGGTAACGCGTGACCGCTTTCAGCTCGGGACGCTTCTTGTTGAAGGTCTTGTCGTCGCGCTTGGCGACGCGAGTCGTCGCCTGATGCAGGTACAAGCCGTCCTGTTTCAGCAACCGATGCACGGTGCGAAAGAAAGTCGGATAGTTGGCGATGCCGACGTGCTCGAACATCTCTATCTGCGAGATCTTGTCGTATTGCCCCTGCACGGCCGTGTAATCGATCAGCTCGACCGTGACGCGATCGGAAAGCCCGAGTTTGGCGATCTTCTCGCGCGCCCAGCTCACCTGATTTTCGGACAGCGTCACCCCATGGGCGGTGACGCCGTAATTCTGTGCGGCATAACAGATGAGCCCACCCCAGCCGCAGCCGATGTCGAGCATTTTCTCGCCGGGCTTCAGCCGCAGCTTGCGGCAGATATGGTCGAACTTGTTGCGCTGCCCGGTGGCGAGGTCGTCGTTCGGATTGTGATAATAGCCGCAGGTGTAACCCATCTCCGAATCGAACATGAGCGCATAGAACGCGTTCGAGACATCGTAGTGGACATGGATGTTCTGCTTGTTCTCCTCCGGGTCGCCGCTGCTCGGCCGGTCGGGCCGAATGTTCTCGAGCGGCCAGGGTCCCCCGCGCGGCACGAACAGAAAGCGCAGCGCCGTAGTCAGCGCGAGGCGTCGATCGAACTCCTTTCCGCGCAGGATGTCCTTGGTCCTGACCTTGGGCCGCCGGGCCTCAAGGTCGAAGACGGTGCCATTGAGAATGTCGATGCGGGACGAGGCCCAAAGATTGACCAGCGTATCCAGATTGGGACGGCGCATCGCGGCCGCCACCACTCCTTCGTCGGCGATCGCAATCAGCAAACCGTCGCGCGGATAATTCTCCGGCACGCGCGAGCCGTCCCAAACTTGAAAGCCGAAATCGAGCTTCAGGCGCTCGTGCGCGTGCGCGAGCATCTTCTTGAGGCTCGCCAGTCGCTTGGCTGCTGCGTTACTCACTATCTTGCTCCCTGAAATCGTCGCCCCGCTGGAACGCGCCTAACGATAGAGATATTCCCGCGTCGGCGGCAACCCGGACGGGCCGCGTTTGCGCTTCGACGCCAGCGTCTGGAACAGAAGTGCGGTGTTGCGCTCGAACGCGACAGTGACACCCGCGAGATAAGCCAGCCACACCCGGTAGGTAACGGCACCCACTTCGCGCTCGGCGGCGGCGCGGTTGGCCAGCAGCCGGTCGTGCCAGAGCTTGCAGGTGAGCTTGTAGTGCTCGCGCCAGGCTTCCACGTCATGCACCTCGAAGCCGAAGCGCTCCAGGTTCGTTGTGGTGCGGCCGATATAGTCGAGCTCGGCGCCCGGGAATACGTATTTGGTGAGCGCGGCGTAATCGCGGTTGCGCTTGCGGAATTGCTTGTCGTCCTTCTTCGCCGGCCGCGCGATCGACTGGTTGAGGAACAGGCCGTCGGGCTTCAGCGCGCGGTGCACCGTTTGATAGAACAGCGGAAAATTATTCTCGCCGACGTGCTCCAGAATGCAGATCGCGGAGACCTTGTCGTAGATGCCCCTGGCCGACGCGTAGTCCTTGCATTCGACCTTGACCCGGCCTTCGAGCCCGAGCCGCTTGATCTTTTCCTGCGCATAGCGCGCCTGCTCCTCGGCCAGCGTCACGCCATAACCGCTGACGCCGTAATTCTGCGCGGCATAAATCAACAGCCCGCCCCAGCCGCAGCCGAGATCGAGCATGCTCTCGCCGGGCTTGAGGCGAAGCTTGCGGCAAACCATCTCGAGTTTGTTCTGCTGCGCTTTGTCGATGCTCTCGTTCCAGTCGTGGAAATAGGCGCAGGTGTAGACCATCTCCTTGTCGAGCCAGAGCGCGTAGAACTCGTTGGAGGCGTCGTAGTGATAGTGGATGTTGTCCTTGTCCTCGACGGCGTCGCGCTGGCTCGACCGGTCGGACCGGATATTTTCGAGCGGCCACGGCCCGCCACGCGGCACGAACAGGAATTGCAGCGCGGTGCCGAGCAGCGTCCCCCATTGCAGTTCGCCGCGGATTTCACGGGTGCGCACTTTCGGCCGCTTCGCCACCAGCTCGAGCAGCGTGCCGTTCACCACGTCGACGCGCGCCGTGGCCCACAGATTGGCGAGCGTATCGATCTTTGGCCGGCGGATCAGCGCGGCCACCACGCCTTCGTCGGCAAACGAGATCGCCAGCCCGTCGCGCGGATAGCCCGAGGGCACCCGCGAGCCGTCCCACAGCACGAAGCCGAATTCGAGCTTGAGCCGCTCGTGCGCGTGTTCGAGCAACCGCCGGAAGCTCTTGAGCCGTTTGGCTGAACTCATGGTGACAATCTTGTGCGGTGATTGGCGCAGGTCGGCGGCAGTCAGAAGTCGGAGGTGATCCCCTTCTTCTCCCAGTCACCGTAGCGGGTCGGATCGGGACCTTTGGGGCCGCCATGCTCCGTCGGGCGGCTCTTGGTCCGCGCGTCGATCTCGCGGCGGCGCGCCTCGGCTTCGGCGATGGCGCGCTCGGCGGCAGGCGACGGCTTGGTCGGTTTGCTACGCACGCGACTGAGTTCCTGAGGAGGCCCGAAATCCAATTACGGGCTCGGGTCTAGCGTGCCCCGCCCGGCCCGGCAACCGCCTCCTTGCAGCGCTCCTTGCGCGCACTCCTTGCACGTACCCGGGCGCCATCCCATCTTTCAGCGGGGGCGGAACGCTGCTTTACGCGCCGCGCCGGAGGAGACCATGAATTACTTCAAGACCGCGATCCTGCTCGCCGGGATGACTGCTCTGTTCATGGGCGTCGGCTTCCTGATCGGCGGCCAGGCCGGCATGCTGCTCGCGCTCGTCGTGGCGGCGGGCATGAACCTCTTCGCCTACTGGAACTCCGACAAGATGGTGCTCTCCATGCAGGGCGCCCAGGAGATAGACGAATCCACCGCGCCGGAGCTTTTTCACATCGTCCGCGAACTGAGTCAGCGCGCCGGGCTACCGATGCCGCGCGTCTATCTGATGGACAATCCGCAACCCAACGCCTTCGCCACCGGCCGCAATCCGCAGAACGCCGCGGTCGCGGCTACCACCGGCCTGCTGCAGAATCTCAAACTCGACGAGATTGCCGGCGTCATCGCGCACGAGCTTGCGCACATCAAGAATCGCGACACGCTGACGATGACGATCACCGCGACTCTCGCCGGCGCGATCTCGATGCTCGCCAACTTCGGCATGTTCTTCGGCGGCAATAGGAACAACAACCCGATGGGCGTCATCGGCAGCATTGCGATGATGATCCTGGCGCCGCTCGCCGCCATGGTCGTGCAGATGGCGATCAGCCGCGCGCGCGAGTACCAGGCCGACCAAGACGGCGCGAAGTACACGCACGACCCGGAGGCGCTCGCCAGCGCGCTGGAGAAGCTGCACCAGGGCGTCCAGCGCGCGCCGATGGAGCAGACGCCGATGGCGCAATCGACAGCGCACCTGTACATCGTCAACCCGTTCAGCGCCGGTGGCGTCTCGAAGCTGTTCAGCACCCACCCGCCGGTGGAGGAGCGCGTCAAGCGCCTGCGCGAGATGGTCTACGGCCGGGTACTTTCGTAAGCGCGAACCAGCGCGGAAGGCACGACTCGCGGGTCAGGCTTTAGCTCCACCCGCGGGTCAGGCTTTAGCCTGACCGGTCGCAGAGAATCGTGTTGAATCAGCCCAGCTTCACCGACAGGCACGTCGTCGTGCGCGTGACGCCATCGACGCGCTGGATGCCGTCCGTGATGCAGTTGCCCAGCCGGTCGAGGTCGTCCGCCTCCAGCTG
>JAYUHJ010000429.1:0-8118 GCA_043767065.1 Hyphomicrobiales bacterium
CGCCGACGAAACGGAATCCTTTGCGGGCAACGGTGCGGATCAGGCGCTGCTTCTCGCCGCTATCGCCGACCGCCTTGCGCACCGCATTGATGTGGCTGGTCAGCGTCGACTCAGAGACAATCCGCCCGTGCCAGACGGTCGCTAAGAGATCGTCCTTGCTGACTACACGCGTGCGGTTCTGCACCAGGTAGACCAGCAAGTCGAAGACTTGCGGTCCGACCGAAATCAGCTCGGATCCGCGCGTCAGCTCACGCCGGCCGATGTCGAGTGCATAGTCTCCAAACAGAAACTGCATATCGGCGCCCCAAATCCCCCCTGCTCATGTGCCGTTTCAGGGAGCCCCAAGCGGCAAGCCGACACGATCACCACCGCCTGTGCAACTTATTGAAAATACTGTTGTTATAGAGTTGGCCGCGGCGCGATCTAGCAGCGTGACGCCAAGGGATTACCCGCCGCTTTGGACACATAATGAAGGATTACCCGCCTCTTTGGACAAATAATCAAGGCAATTTCAATCGCAATTCAAGGCCGGCGCAAAGTCTTTCGGCCAGCCTTCAGGCATCCTCCGCTCACATCGATCACGATGGTCGCATCGACATCGAATGGAGGATCAAATGACAACGAGGACAATTGGGCAGCGTCTGTACGGCACGTTCGCTGCGCTCACTATGTTGGCACTTCTATTGGTGCCACTCACGGGCGATGCCGTCGCCCAGCAAAAGTTACTTAAAGAGCAACTCGTCGGAACCTGGACGTTCGTGTCGGCGGTCAACACTAGGCCCGATGGCACCAAGTTTGACCCGTGGGGCGGCAAAGCCGTTGGCCTGCAGATGTTCGACAGCGCCGGCCATTTTTCTTGGCAGGTTATTCGGACTGACATTCCGAAGCTCGTGTCCAACAATCGGCTGCAGGGCACCGCAGACGAATTTAAGGCCGTGGCCCAGGGAGTCCTCTCAGCTTACGGTACCTATTCGCTCGACGACAATGGCAAGACGCTCACCCAGCACATCGAGATCAGCTCATTCCCGAACTTTAATGGCGCAAAACGGATATGGGACATCGCGCTCACGGGTGATGAGCTGACGATAGCCAGTCAGGCCGGCGCGGCCGGTGGCTCAAATGTATTGAAATGGAAGCGCGTTAAGTAGGCGCGCCACCGCCACTGCGTCGTGGAATGTCCTCTAAGACGAACAGTCGCCAAGCGGCACAGCGTAGATAATAAAACCCCGGGCAATTTTCCGGGGTTTTTCTTTTGTGACGTTCACTCCGAATGTCCGCTTTGGGTCCAGGCTGTGTGAAAACGTGTCGCTTAATTTGATTCTGGCGGTATGATTCTCGCGCGATTTGCGGGGGGATCAGATGAGGCGCTTCGTTGAGGGGTCGGATCGCGGGCAAAGCACGCTGTTTCCCGAATACCTGGAAGACTGGATTGGCGAGGACAATGCCGTTCGCGTTATCGACGTCTTTGTCGATGAACTCGATCTGGCCGACCTCGGATTCGGCGGGGTCGATCCCGAGGCAACCGGCCGGCCTTCGTATCATCCGTCGGTCCTGCTGAAGCTCTACATCTACGGCTATCTCAACCGGGTCCAGTCGAGCCGCCGGCTGGAGCGTGAGGCCGGGCGCAACGTTGAGGTGATGTGGCTCACGGGCCGGCTTGCTCCAGATCACAAGACGATCGCCGACTTCCGCAAGGACAACGGGCGCGCCATCCGCCAGGTCTGTGCGCGGTTCGTTGCGCTCTGCCGCATCGTGGGGCTGTTCACGGAGGCCAGCGTCGCGATCGACGGCAGCAAGTTCAAGGCGGTGAACAACCGTGACAAGAACTTCACGCGAACGAAGATGGAACGGCGCATGGCGCAGATCGAGGAGAGCGTCGCGCGCTATCTGCACCAACTCGACAGCGCCGATCGGCAGGAGCCCTCGCTGGCGCGCACAACCAAGACGACCCGCCTGACGGAGATGATTGCAAAGCTGAAAGAGCAGATGCAGCGCCTTCTTGCACTTGAGGCGCGGATGCTCGCCACACCGGACCAGCAGATATCTCTGACCGATCCTGATGCCCGCTCGATGGCGACGAGCGGCCGAGGCTCCGGTGTTGTGGGCTACAACGTCCAGGTCGCCGTCGACACCGAGCATCATCTGATCGTCACACATGAGGTGACCAACATCGGGACTGACCGGTCGCAACTCGCGCAGGTGGCTAAGGAGACGAAGGCGACGCTGGAAGCGACGAGCCTCGATGTCGTCGCCGACCGCGGCTACTTCAACAGCGAAGAGATCCTGGCGTGCGAGGAAGCGGGCATCACGGTCACGCTGCCCAAACCGATGACCTCGAACGCAAAGGCGCAAGGGCGCTTCGGCAAGCAGGACTTCCGCTACGTGGCTGAGGCTGACGTTTACATTTGTCCTGCCGGTGAAAGGCTCGTCTACCGCTACACGAACGAGGAAAATGGATTGGTCCTGCGCCGCTATTGGACCAACGCCTGCCAGAGCTGCGCCATCAAACACAGCTGCACCACCGGCAAGGAGCGACGGATCACCCGATGGGAGCATGAGGCCGTTCTCGATGCGGTACAGCGCCGGCTCGACGAGCATCCGGAGAAGATGCGCCAGCGGCGCGAGACGGTTGAGCATCCCTTCGGCACGATCAAGTCGTGGATGGGATCAACGCACTTCCAGATGAAAACGCTTAAGCATGTCGGCACCGAAATGGCGCTGCACGTCCTGGCCTACAACATGAAACGCGTGATGAGGATTCTAGGCGTTGGCGGATTAATGGAGGCAATCCACGCCTGAGACGGGCCTCCCAGGCCCCAATAAACCAGCGCGCTTCGCCTCAAGAAGCCATCAGGCGTCTTCACGGGCCGGTTCCGCCGAATTGGATGCGCCACCCACCAACATAACCGACCGCGTTTTTACACAGCCTGGGTCAGAAGCAGACATTAGTTGGACTGTCCGCACCCAGGCCGGGCGGCCATACGCTCAAGTTCGACAGGTTGCGATGGTTCGTTGCAATATGCTTCTTTCCAGAACGAGCACAGACCGGTTGACATACTTTTCGAGGGGACTCCTTGCGGCCGACCACGCGTTACGCAAAGAGTGGAAATGTCCACGTCGCCTACCAGGTCTTCGGTGATGGCCTGGTTGATCTCGTCTTCGTGCCCGGGTTCATTTCCAATATTGAGAATTATTGGGTGCCGAGCGAACCAGATCAGGCCAGCCCGTACGATACTGTTTCGCTCATCTACGATGATCGGCGGCTCCTTGAAACTCGCGTTCGACGGCTCGCAAGTCCACGCATCTACTCTCAGGAACCGCGCTCGCGCACAAGCCGCATCGTCACCAATGTGACGTTCGCAGATTCGGAGGCGAGCGACTCTACTCGTCTGGTACGCTCAAAGTTTCAGATGGTCGAGTTCCGCCGGGACGAACAGCGAATTTTCGCCGGCACCTATTTTCATCGTTTGTTGCGTCAGGACGGCGAGATCCGTATCGCAGCAAAACGGATCAACTTGGTCAATTGCGACGGCCCGATGGACGGCCTTGTCGTTCCCTTTTAGTTGCAGGGCTGCCCTTTAGGACCCCGTCGGACCGCGAGATCGTTGGACCTACATGCCGTTCCGATACACGATCTTGCCGCCAACCACCGTCATCAGCGCTTTGGTCTTGACGATCGAGTCGGGGTCGACTGCGAGGATGTCCTGCGAGAGCACGGCGAGATCGGCGAGCTTGCCGACCTCGATGGAGCCGCGCTCCTTGTCTACGCCCATGATGCGGGCATTGTTGATTGTGTAGAGCTGCAGCGCTTCCTTGGGCGTAATCGCGTGCTCGCGACCGAGTACGTAACCCTTAAGCACCTGCCGCGTCGTCATCCACCACATGGACAGGAATGGATCGATCGGCACCACCGGCCCGTCGGTGCCGCCGCCGACCAGCACGCCGGCGTCGATCAGCTTGCGGATCGGAATCGCGTAGGCCGCGCGCTCGTCGCCCCACCAGCGGCGTTGATTGTGTCCGAGCAACACTGGATGGTCCTGCACGGTCGCCGTAATCCCGATCTCGGCCATCTTTTTGATGGCGGCGTCGGAGGGATGGAAGATGTGCATGATCGTCCAACGAAGATCACGGATGGGTTTCTCGCGATTTACGCGCTCATAGGCGCGAACGACTAGATCGATGGTCTCGTCGCCGACCGCGTGGGTTTGCGCCTGCAGGCCGGCCTCTGCAATCAGCTTGAGGCCCTCGACATACTCGTCCTCGCCGCCCGGCGGTAACAGCAATACGCCACGGTACGCGGGATCAGGCTGCTCACCTGGCACGATCCGGTAGGGCCAGTACATGCGTCCGCCCTCGACACCGCCATCGAGCGGGAATTTAATGCCGACGAAACGCAGCATGTCGCTGTTCTTCTGACTGCGTAGTGCTGCGATACCCTTTTCCACGTCGACCTTGCGCATCGCGCGGTAGAGAACATCGGTGCGCACCGTCATTTCGCCGGCATCGTGCACCAGACGATAGAGTGCGATCTGGCGTTCATCGACGCCCGGCTCGACCACACCGACGATCCCAAAAGCGTTGAGCTCGCGCATAGCGTCCTTGAGCAGCTGGGTGATGCTTGCAGGCGGCGGAGGCGGCGGCAAAATGCGGCGCACGAGATTAGCGGCATTCTGCAGCAGCATGCCGGTCGGCTCTCCGCTCGGGTCGCGCACGATGATGCCACCCTGCGGATCGGGTGTGTTTTTGGTGATGCCTGCGAGTTCCAGCGCCCTGGAATTCACAGTGACAACGTGACCACCGCGCGGAATGAAAACCGGATTGTTCGGCGAGACCGGATCGAGTTCGTTACGCGTCGGCATGCGGCCTTCCTCGAGAATGCTCTCATGCCAGCCGGACGACGCAGTCACCCATTGTCCTGGTAGCGTCTGTGCCACACGGGCGGCGATCGCCTTTTGCACATCGGCGATCGAACGAGAGGAGAGCAGCTGGACCGCTGGAGAGTTCAGCGCCGCGAACAGCTGATGCAGATGAGTGTCGATAAGTCCGGGCACGACAGTCCGTCCGGAGAGCTCGACGACTTGTGTCGCCGGGCCTGCAAGGGAAGCTACCGCCGCGTTGTCACCGACCGCGATGAACCTCCCGTCACGAATGGCCAGGGCCTCTGCAATTCGCCAGTTGCCGTCGACCGTGATGATCCGGCCACCGCGCAGAATCAGATCGGCCGGCTGCGCACTAGCACTCGAACCGAATATCAAGGCCCACAGCAATGCGGCTGCGAAAGAGCGAATTGCGTACACCGTGTCCATGCTTTCTCCTTTTATCCTTCCGCAGCCCACGCGTTACTATACCGCCTGTCTCCACACGTCTTGTGCGTCTTGGGCTTAGAATAGCAGTTTCTTAGTCAGTCATGCGGCTCCAGATAATTCGGGGTATCTGTGCTCTGCGCGCGCCTACCAGAACGCGGTGGCGAAACAACGAACAGAATTCTGTGCATGCCATCACCCGGTGGTGTGCTTCTGTAGGAGCGGCTACCTGAGCCCATCTATCTCGGTATCACAGCAGTTGCCTCGACCTCGACTTTTGCTTCATCTTCGACAAGTGCTACCACCTGCACGAGAGTCATCGCCGGGAAGTGCTTTCCCATCACATCGCGGTACGCTTGCCCAACTTCACTGAGCCGCGAGATGTATTCGCGCTTGTCAACAACAAACCAAACCATCCTGGTAATGTGCTCGGGCCTTCCGCCTGCCTCTTGCACAATGGCGACAATGTTGCGCAGCGCCTGACGGATCTGATCGACGAGATCGTCGCTTTCGAACTTTTGGTCAGCGTTCCAACCGATCTGGCCTGCCAGGAAGACCGTTCGTCCTTCGGCAACGACCCCATTGGAAAATCCTTTCGCCGGCTTCCAGTCGCGCGGGTGGAGAAAAATATGCATAGCAACGGCCTCTCGCGTGCCCTTTGATTACGTCGCTTGCCGCAATCGGAAACGCTGGACCTTGCCCGTCTGCGTCTTGGGCAGCGCTTCGATAAATTTCACCGATCGCGGATACTTGTACGGCGCGATCGTCACCTTGACATGGTCCTGAAGCCGCCGGACGGCCTCGGCATCGGCGGCAACCCCATCGTTCAACACCACATGCGCCTCCACGATTTGCCCGCGCTCCTCGTCGGGCGCACCGACGACCGCACATTCCTTGACATCGCGATGGGACAGCAGCGCCGCTTCGACTTCCGGCCCGGCAATGTTGTAGCCGGCGGATACGATCATGTCATCGGTGCGAGCGACAAAATGGAAATAGCCGTCGCGGTCCTGATAAAAGGCATCACCGGTTAGATTCCAACCGTCGCGGACGTAATTCTTCTGGCGCTCATCCGCGAGATAGCGGCAACCGGTCGGCCCCCGGACCGCAAGCCGGCCTACTTCCCCGCGCCGCTTCTCGTTCATGTCGTCATCGACGACTTTGGCCTGATATCCGGAGACGGCCCGGCCAGTGCATGCGGGCGCTGCATCTTCGAGCCGGTTGGAAATGAAGATGTGCAGCAGTTCGGTCGAGCCGATGCCGTCGAGAATCGGCTTGCCGGTCTTTCTCGTCCAATCGCTGAAAACCGGACCCGGCAGAGTCTCTCCGGCTGATACTGCGATCCTGAGAGAGGATAGGTCCGCGCCGCCGTCCATCGCGGACAGCATCACGCGATAGGCAGTTGGAGCAGTGAACGAGATGGTGGCCTTATAGGTCTCGATGATCTCGACCATGCTCGCTGGCGATGCGTTCTCCAGCAGCGTTGCCGTCGCCCCGAAGCGTAAGGGAAAGATTGCGAGCCCGCCCAGACCAAAGGTAAAGGCGAGCGGCGGCGACCCGACAAACACGTCGTCAGGCGTCACCTTCAGGATCTCCTTCGCATAACCATCCGCAATGATCAGCAGATCGCGGTGGAAATGCACGGTTGCCTTGGGCTCGCCGGTGGTGCCGGATGTAAAGCCCAAGAGCGCAACGTCGTCGCGCGCCGTTTTCACGGCGTCAAAGGTCACCGGTTTGCTGAGCGCCAGCCGGTCAAGTTCAGCGTCATGATTGGCAGTGCCGTCAAAGCCGATCACTTTCTTCAGGTACCGGCTGGTCTTGGCGCACGCGACCAGTTCGTCCATCAGGCGGGTGTCGCAAAGCGCAAGTCCGATCTCGGCCTTGTCGACGATCTTGCCGAGCTCCCCGGCGCGCAGCATTGGCATCGTGTTGACTGCGACGGCGCCCGCTTTTGTCGCCCCCAGCCAGCAAGCAACCATTGCCGGATTGTTCGCTGAGCGGATCAGTATGCGGTTGCCGGGCTTGATGCCGTAGTCTTCGACCAGCGCGTGCGCGATCCTATTGGTCCAGTCGGAGAGTTCCTTGTAGGTGCGCCGGCGGCCGTTGCCTATCAGCGCGATACGGTCGCCAAACCCGCGTGCGACCATGCGATCGGTAAGTTCGACAGCAGCATTCAATTCCTCGGGGTATTGAAATTCGCCAAGCGGCAGCTCTGGCCATTGCTCGGCCGACGGCAGATTGTCGCGCGTGAAGGTGTCGATATGTGCCGTCCGTCCGAGCATCTTCGTCACCCCGCAAGGGTTTCTCTGGCGATGATGACTTTCTGGACGTCCGAGGCGCCCTCATAGATCCGGAGCGCCCGGATCTCGCGATAGAGGCGCTCTATGATGTGCCCCTGGCGCACGCCGTCGCCGCCGTGGAGCTGTACGGTCTTGTCAATCACGTCCTGCGCGCGGTCGGTCGCGAAAAGCTTCGCCATAGCAGCCTCCCGTGTGACGCGCGCGGCGCCCATGTCCTTCGTCCAGGCGGCGCGATAGACGAGTAACGCCGCTGCATCGACATCGAGCGCCATGTCGGCGATATGCCCCTGTACCATCTGCAGATTGGATAGCGGCGCGCCGAACAGTTTGCGCTCGCGCGCCCGTTTGATCGATTCCTCGAGCGCCCGACGCGCGAAGCCGAGCGCAGCCGCACCAACGGTCGGCCGAAAGACGTCCAGAACCGACATTGCAATCTTGAAGCCCTGGCCGGGGGTTCCGATCATGGCCGCGGCCGGAATATGGGCGTTGTCGAACTTGATCCGCGCAAGCGGATG
>JAYUHJ010000430.1:0-3421 GCA_043767065.1 Hyphomicrobiales bacterium
CGCGCCATCATTGAATCAAGAGGGCTTACGGATTCGCTTGGAAGTCGCTCTTGAAGTCCGACATTAACCGGCCCCTCCAGGCGAAAACGAGCATTTGCAACGGTTTGGTGCGAATTTCGCCGGCCAACATCCCTAAAGCTTTGCCGCGGGAATCAGATTCTATTAACCATTAAACGTTAGCGTGATTCGTGAGACCGACCGGGCAGGCGTCGGCTCTCGCACGGACGAATTCCGTCCTCGAGACGAAGCCTGGAGGGGATAGGCATGCGAGTTTTGCTAATCGAAGACGACAGCGCGACCGCCAAGAGCGTCGAGCTGATGCTCAAATCCGAGGCTTTCAACGTTTACCTGACGGACCTCGGCGAAGAGGGCGTCGACCTCGGCAAGCTCTATGATTACGACATCATTCTGCTCGACCTGAACTTGCCGGACATGTCCGGCTACGAAGTTCTGCGGTCGCTGCGGGTCGCCAAGATCAAGACACCGATCCTGATCTTGTCGGGCCTCGCCGGCATCGAAGACAAGGTGCGCGGGCTCGGCTTCGGCGCCGACGACTACATGACCAAGCCGTTCCACAAGGACGAGCTGATCGCGCGCATCCACGCGATCGTACGCCGCTCCAAGGGTCATGCGCAGTCGGTCATCAATACCGGCGATCTCGTCGTCAATCTCGACACCAAGACGGTCGAGGTGGGCGGCGCGCGCGTGCATCTGACCGGCAAAGAATACCAGATGCTGGAGCTGCTCTCGCTCCGCAAGGGCACCACGCTGACCAAGGAGATGTTTCTCAATCATCTCTATGGCGGCATGGACGAGCCGGAGCTGAAGATCATCGACGTCTTCATCTGCAAGCTACGCAAGAAGCTCGCCAACGCCTCGCAAGGCAAGAACTATATCGAGACGGTGTGGGGCCGCGGCTATGTGCTGCGCGAGCCGACCGAAGTCGCCACCAGAATTTCGGCCTGATGCGCGGGTCAATCCCCGGATCAAGTCCGGGGACGCGCATGACGAGGTAAAGGCCAAGACCCCCGAGCCCCGCCAGAAATGGCGGGGCTTTTAACTTGTCGCTCAGGCTACCCGAGCGCTGCCGGCGCCAGGCGTGCGCTTGGGCGCAAGCCGATCTGCCGCCGCCGCTGCGCGCACGTACAGGCCGCGCTTGTCCGGGTGCGGCACGAATGCGCCGGTGAGCCCTACGACCGTTTCGGCGGCGCCGAGCACGAGAAATCCGTCGCGCGCCAGAACTTGCGACAGGCGATCGAGCACGGCGATCTTCGTTGCACTGTCGAAATAGATCAGAACGTTGCGGCAGAATATGACATCGAAGGTGCCGAGCGAGGCGAAATCGTCGAGCAGATTCATTTGCCGGAACTGGACCATGTTGCGCAGCTTCTCGTTGATGCGCCACTGGCCGTCGGCCTGTTCGAAATGCTTGAGTAGCATCTGCACCGGAAGCCCGCGTTGCACCTCGAACTGGTTATAGGTCCCGGCGCGCGCGCGTTCGATCATCTCGTGGCTGATGTCGGTAGCGAGAATCTCCACGCGCCAGCCTTGCAGCATGGCGGCCGCTGCATCCAGAATCATCGCCAGCGAATAGGGTTCTTGTCCGGTTGCAGCAGCGGCGCACCAGATGCGGATGCGCTTGCGCGGCGCGCGTGCTTGAAGCAACCAGGGCACGATTGTATCCAGGAAGCGGTCGAAGGGAATCTTGTCGCGGAGGAAGAACGACTCGTTGATGGTCATCGCTTCGGTCACTTCGACCCGCAGCGCTTCGGCTGCGGGCTCTTGCAGCCGCAGCACGAGCTCGCCGATCCCGGCAAGCTTGGCGCGCCGAACGACCGGCATCAGCCGGCTCTCGACGAGATACTGCTTCGTGGGCGGAAGCATGAGACCCGAGCGCTCTTTCAGAAGCTTGCAGAGGAACTCGAATTCGCGCGGAGTCACGACCGTTCTCCATTGATGAGCCGCACGACGCGCGGCCCGATTTCTTCGAGCGGCAGCACCGCCGAGCACAGGCCGGCCTGGGCAGCGGTGCCGGGCATGCCCCAGATCACGCTGGTCGCTTCATCCTGGGCGATGATGCTGCCGCCGGCCTGTGCGATCGCGGCGGCGCCCGCGGTGCCGTCGGAGCCCATGCCGGTGAGGATCAATGCAAGCACACCTGTGCCAAACATCGAGGCCGCGGAGGCAAACAGGGGATCGATCGCCGGCCGGCAGAAATGCACCGGCGGCGAGTCGTCGAGCGCGATTACTTGTGCCGATCCGCGCTGCTCGACTCGCATGTGACGGCCGCCCGGGGCGACATAGATGGTTCCAGCGGTGAGCGGCTCGCCGTCCACTCCTTCGTGAGCGGGGCGTGCCGTCTCGCGCTCCAGATGTTCAGCCATGATCGTGGTGAAGGTCGGCGGCATATGCTGGGCGATCAGCACCGGTAACTGCGGCAGCACCGGCGCGAGCCCACGGGCAACTGCCTGCAGTGCCTGAGGCCCGCCGGTCGAGCTGCCGATGAACAGGGCGCGCGGCGGCATCTTGGAGAACGGACGCAGCTCCAACGGCGCGCGTGCCTGGTCTGCAAGGCCGCCGCGCGCGATGCGCTGCAGCCGACGCCGGCGGCCGAGATGGCGGACCTTGTCGATCAATTCGCGGCGAAAATTCTGCGAGGTCGAGATTTCGCGGTTGCTCTCGGGCTTGGGCACATAGTCGGCCGCGCCCATTGAAAGCGCGCGAAAGCTCACTTCGGCGTTGCGGCGGGTCACGGCGGAAGCCATCACCACCACGAGATTCGGCTTCTTTGCGAGCAGGAGCGGGAGCGCGTTGAGTCCGTCGAGCACCGGCATCTCGACGTCGAGAATGACGACCTCGGGGTCGAGCCGGGTCAGGTTGTCGACCGCCTCGCGGCCATTGCTGCAGGTGCCGACCACATGCAGGTCGGGCTCCTCGCTGACCCAGCGCGAAACCAGCCCGCGTACGACCACCGCGTCGTCAACGATCATCACTCGAATGACGTGCGCCGGCAGCGTGGGCTGTACGAGCAGAGGCTGTGAAATCGAGCTCGACACGGACTGCACGAGGACCTGGCCTACAAAAAAAAGCGAACGGCGGCGCCGAAGCGCCGCCACTCAGAGCAAGCCGACTTCCTGAAGCTTGGCCTCGACGATCTCCCGGTCGAAGGGCTTCATGATGTATTCGTCGGCGCCCGCGTGCATGGCGCGAGCGATATGGGCGAGGTCGTTCTCGGTGGTACAGAACACCACCTTGGGCTTGTCGCCTCCGGGTAGTGCACGCAGCGCCCGCAGGAACTCGTAGCCGTCCATCACCGGCATGTTCCAGTCGAGAATCACTGCGACCGGCATTTCCTTCATGCAGGAGTCGAGCGCTTGGCGGCCGTCGGAGGCCTCCACCACTGTGAAGCCGAATCCTTCGA
>JAYUHJ010000431.1:0-3408 GCA_043767065.1 Hyphomicrobiales bacterium
CGCGCCGGCGTGAGCCCATGGCGCTCGAGCGCGAGTACCGCAAGCATCGCGGTGAAGCCCGCGGTGCCGATCGCCATCGCATCGCGCGCGGAAATTTCCTTAGGCAGGCGCACCAGCCAGTCGCCCTTGACCCGCGCCTTCTCGGCATAGCCGCCGAGATGCGTTTCGCCGAGACCGAAGCCGTTGAGCACGACCTTGTCGCCCGGCTTCCAATCGGCGTGCGCCGAGCTTTCGACGGTGCCGGCGAAATCGATGCCGGGGATCATGGGCCAGCGCCGCACCACCGGCGCCTTGCCGGTGAGCGCGAGCCCGTCCTTATAGTTGATGGTGGACCACTCGACGCGGACGGTGACGTCGCCGTCCATCAGGTCGTCGTCGGTGAGATCGGCGAACCGGGCGGTTTGCCCGCCGCCTTCGACCTTCTCGATCAGCCACGCCTTGAAACCAGCCATGGGCGGTGTCTCACACGAACTCAGGCGGCCGCTGCTACCGGCCGCGCCACCGGCTTTTCCACGATCGGCAGGTTGATGATCGCGGACACAACGCCGAGCACGACCGAGCCCCACCAGATCACGTCGTAGGAGCCGGTGCGCTCGAACAGCACGCCCCCCAGCCATACGCCGAGAAAGCCGCCGACCTGGTGGCTGAAGAATGCGAAACCGAACAGCGTAGCGAGCCAGCGCGTGCCGAACATCAGTGCCACGAGGCCCGATGTCGGCGGTACGGTCGAAAGCCACAACAGTCCCATCACCGCGCCGAACACGACGGCGGAGGTGGGCGTGATCGGCATTGTGATGAAAGCTACGACCGCGAGCGAGCGCGCGAAATAGATGATCGACAAGAGATAGCGCTTGGGCATGCGGTCGCCGAGCCATCCGGCGAGCAACGAGCCCACGATATTGAACAGGCCGATGACACCGAGCGTCCAGGCGCCGGTGTCGGCCGACAAACCGCGATCGACCAGATAGGCCGGCAAGTGCACGGTGATGAACAGGAGCTGGAAACCGCAGGTGAAAAATCCAAGCACGAGAAGTACGTAACTACGGTGGCCGAAGGCCTCGGCCAGCGCATGCATCAGCGATTGCTTCTGCGCGGCGCCCGGCGCCGGTGCAGCTGCGTCCCGCGGCGCGGCGAGCGCCAGCGAGAGCGGCACGATGAGCAGAACGATCACGCTGAAGATCAGCAGCGCGTTCTGCCAGCCGAAGCCGCCGATCAGCCCGACCGCGAGCGGCGAGAACAGGAACTGACCGAACGAGCCCGCCGCGGTGCCGGCGCCGAAGGCGAGTGATCGCCAGCTCTCCGGCAGCAGCTTGCCGAACGCGGCGAGCACGAGCGTGAAAGAGCTTCCCGCAATGCCGAAGCCGGCGATGAAGCCCCCCGTCAGGTTGAGCATTGCCGGCGTCGTCGAATGCGCCATCAGCGCCAAGCCGACAGCATACAGGATCGCACCGCCGCTCATGACCGGCACGACGCCGAACCGGTCGGCCAGCGCGCCCGCGAGCGGCAGCGCGGCGCCCCACATCAGAACCTGGATCGCTAGCGCCAGCGCGAACACGTCGCGGCCCCAGCTATTGGCGGCAGACATTGGTGGCAGAAACAGTCCAAGCGCGGAGCGCGGCCCGAAGCCGACGACTCCGATCAAACATCCGGCCACGAGGACAAGGATGAAATATTGGCGGCGCGCGTCGGTGCTGGGCATCTGGCGTTTCCGGGCGGCTCGGCCGCTTCTTGGGATGCAGCAAAGCGGGCGCGGATTCGACCGCACCCGCCGCCGGAAAATCTAGCCGCACTCGACGTGGCGCCCTAACGAAACTTGTTGAGGGCAGCCATCACCGGAATGCATGGCCGAGGGCCTTGCACGACGCACTGGCGCAGGAGTGGGTTTTGCGCTATATGTTGTACTCGAAGTGAGAATAAGGGAGCCGGCGCAAGCCGGCTTTCTGAGCGGCCAGATATGCTCAAAGAGAGTATATTTAGCCAGGGAGTCGATAATGACCAGCCTAGCCCCGCAATTCGAGTTGCTCGGGCCCCCGGTGGCCCGCCAGGCGATCGTGCAGCGGCCGAGCAATGGCGCGGCCGCGCGCCGGCTTGGCGTGCTGCCCATGCCCAAGCTCGAATGGAACGCGGAGGTCGAGCGCGAGACCGCGCATCTCTACGAGAAGGTGAAGCTGGTCGTGCCGCCGGTCGAGTGGCCGTTCTTCGCGCCGTACGTCAAGGCGATCAACGAGCTGAAAAAGCAGCGCAACGCCGTCATCCTCGCGCACAATTATCAGACGCCTGAAATCTATAACTGCGTCGCCGATTTCGTCGGCGACTCGCTGCAGCTCGCCCGCGAAGCCACCAAGACCAAGGCCGACATCATCGTGCAGGGCGGCGTGCACTTCATGGCCGAGACCTCGAAGTTGCTGAACCCCGACAAGGTGGTGCTGATCCCGGACCTGCTCGCCGGCTGCTCGCTTGCCGCTTCGATTACCGGCGAGGACGTGCGGCTCCTGCGCGAGCGTTTCCCCGGCGTGCCGGTCGTCAGCTACGTGAACACTTCGGCTGACGTGAAGGCCGAGAGCGACATCTGCTGCACGTCCTCCAACGCCGTGCAGGTGGTGGAGAGCTTCGGCGTCGACCGGGTGATTTTTCTCCCCGACGAGTATCTCGCCCGCTGGGTCGCCAACAACACCAAGGTCAAGATCATCGCTTGGAAGGGCCATTGCGAAGTACATGAGCGCTTCACCGGCGATGAGCTGCGCAAGCTCCGCGAAGGCGATCCGGGCCTGCAGATTCTCGCGCACCCCGAATGCCCGCCTGATGTGCTCGAGGAGGCGGACTTCACCGGCTCCACTTCGGCGATGAGCAAATGGGTCCGCACCAAGCAGCCCAAGCGAGTCGTGCTGGTCACCGAATGCTCCATGGCCGACAACGTGCAGACCGAGAATCCGAACGTCGAGTTCGTGCGGCCGTGCAATCTCTGCCCCTACATGAAGCGCATCACGCTGCCCAAGATTCTCGACAGCCTCGTGTATCTGCGCGAGGAGGTCGAGATCGATCCCGCCATCGCCGCCCGTGCACGCCGCGCGGTGGAGCGGATGGTGCAATTGAGGAACTAGTCATTCCGGAAGCGGCGCGTAGCGCCGCTGTCCGGAATCCATAACCGCTGGCTTTCCGATGGAAACTTTCAGGTCCGAGACTATGGATTCCGGGCTCGCGGGCTTCGCCCGCGCCCCGGAATGACGAGCAAGATGCCCGACTCCGCCCAGCAAGATTTCCTCTCCCCCGAATCCTGGGACGGGCTCGACGATGTCGTCATCGTCGGCGGCGGGCTGGCGGGATTATTCTGCGCGCTGAAGCTCGCGCCGCGCCCCGTCACCGTCGTCACCGCGGCGCCGATCGGCGAGGGCGCTTCGTCCGCCCGCG
>JAYUHJ010000432.1:0-3405 GCA_043767065.1 Hyphomicrobiales bacterium
CGACGAAATCGACGCGGTCGGCCGCCATCGCGGCGCCGGCCTCGGCGGCGGCAACGACGAGCGCGAGCAGACGCTGAACCAGCTGCTGGTCGAGATGGACGGCTTCGAGTCGAACGAAGGCATCATCCTGATCGCCGCGACCAACCGACCCGACGTGCTCGATCCCGCGCTGCTGCGCCCCGGCCGCTTCGACCGTCAGGTCGTGGTGCCGAACCCGGACGTCGTCGGCCGCGAACAGATCCTGAAGGTGCACGTGCGCAAGGTGCCACTGGCGCCCGACGTCAATCTCAAGACCACCGCGCGCGGCACGCCAGGGTTCTCCGGCGCCGACCTCGCCAACCTCGTCAACGAAGCCGCCCTCATGGCCGCGCGTCGCAACAAGCGCATGGTCACGCAAATCGAATTCGAGGACGCCAAGGACAAGGTGATGATGGGTGCCGAGCGCCGCTCCCTGGTCATGACCGAAGAAGAGAAGATGCTCACCGCCTATCACGAGGGCGGCCATGCCATCGTCGCGCTCAACGTGCCGGCCACCGATCCGGTGCACAAGGCCACCATCATCCCGCGCGGCCGCGCGCTCGGCATGGTCATGCAGCTGCCGGAACGCGACAAACTCTCCATGAGCCTCGAGCAGATGACGTCGCGGCTCGCCATCATGATGGGCGGGCGCGTCGCCGAGGAGATCGTGTTCGGCAAGCAGAAGGTCACTTCGGGCGCGTCTTCCGACATCGAGCAGGCGACCAAGCTCGCCCGCATGATGGTGACGCGCTGGGGCCTCTCCGAAGAACTCGGCACCATCGCCTATGGCGAGAACCAGGAAGAAGTGTTCCTCGGCTATTCGGTTTCGCGCCAGCAGACCATTTCCGAGGTGACGGTGCAGAAGATCGACGCGGAGATCAGGCGCTTCGTTGAGGAGGGCTACGCCCACGCGACCAAAATCCTCACCGAAAGACGCGCCGAGCTCGAGATGCTGGCCAAGGGCTTGCTCGAATACGAGACGCTCTCCGGCGACGAGATCAAGGATTTGCTTGCCGGCAAGCCGCCGGTGCGCGAAGGCGTCTCCGAGCCGGCCACGCCGCGCTCCTCTGCGGTGCCGAGTTCGGGCAAGCCGCGCCCGCGGCCGGAAGCCGGCCTGGAGCCGCAGCCGCAGGCGTAACCTTTCGCTACGGTTATCTGAATCGTCCGCGCCGCTTCTCTTTCTCCTTCGGCGCAAATTTCTGCTTCTGCGTGGACTTGGGCTCGAATTTCGGCGTCATTTTCGGTGTCGTCTTCGGCGCTAGTTTGGGCGCCAGCTTCGGCGTCGCTTTCGGCGCTCCCTTGAGCCGGGCCGGGGCGGCCGCCGGACTCCTCAACAAGTGCGCGGGCACCGCATTCCGATAGCGCCCGGCTACGGCTGACGACGAGCGGAATCGGGGTCCCAGCGCTTCCGGCCGCGCCAGGAACGGCAAGGCCGCGGTGAACGACACATTCCTGAGAAACGTTCCGTCCCAGCGCTCGCGCACCGAAATGACGCCGGCCGGCGTCAGGTGCAGGTAGCGGCCCACGACATTATGGGCCTGGCAGCTGCCGCGGCGGGCGCACACATCGACGCCGCCGTCGATCATGGCCACCGCCATCTCCCCATCGGCGGCAACGAATACGTCGAACGTCGTCCCGCGTACCCCGATCGTCGCCGTTGGCGTGGCGATCTGATAGGCGCCGCTCGCGCTCTTGCCGCTGATGAAACGAAACGCGCCTTTGGTCAGTTGGACCGTGACGGCCGTGGCCGACCGGTTGGCGCCGTACACGAAGCGATCGAGCTTGACCACCGAGCCCGGGCCGATCGCTAGTCGCGTGTCGTCGTGAAACTCGAACTGGCCGATTCCCTTGTCGTCCGTCGCGATCCGCTCCTCCTGAAAGACCCGGTCGCCGGCCTTGAGCACGCGGATCGACCCGGCGGCGTCGCCGGTCACCTCGGTGGTGATCTCGGCCGCCTTGCCGATTTCGGTCGCGGCCCCGGCCGGAGACGCCAAAAGCAGCGTCGCCGCGAGCAGAACAACATGGATCATTGGATTGAATCCGAAGCGCCTCGCAGCAAGTACATTTTCAGCCGCCATCGTCAACGACCGTCATCCCGCACGGTCGCGCAGTCCCGCCTGCTTGAGCAACGGATACGTCGCGTCGCGGAACTCGCGCATGCCCGCCTCGAAGCGCGGCCAGCACAGGATCACGCCGTCGATGCCGGCTTCCGACAGCTTCGCCAATCCATCGACGATCTGTTCTCGCGTTCCAATCAGGTTATAACCGCCCCAGCCGGCGATCAGCGCCTCCTGCATGATCCGCTTGCGATCGGCCGGCAGATTGCGCGCGTTGACGTCGAGCATGAAGGTCTCGACCGCGTTGCCGGCGGCTTCCCAGTCGCCCTTCCGGTTGACGTAATAGTCGTAAAACTCGCGCGCTTCTTTCTCCGTATCCGCCTGAACGATATTGGCGAGCGTCCACACGCTTATTTCGCGTCCATACTCCTCGCGCGCGAGCTTGTGAAAGGCCTGCACGTGCGCTTTCCAGGTCTCCATGCTTTGGCCCGTTCCGCCGCGCACGACCGTGTAGACCATGTCGCAGTGCTTGGCCGCGAAATGGCGGCCGCGCTCCGAGCTCGCCGCGTTCATGATCGCGGGATAGGGCTTCTGCAGCGGCTTGGGTTGCAAATAGCCCTTCTTGATCCGGTAGTACTTTCCTTCGAAATCGAAATCTTCGTCTTCGGTCCACAGGCGCTTGACGATCTGGAGCCATTCCTCGGCGCACTCGTAGCGCTCGGCGTGATGCAGCATCGGCGTCCCGAACATATCGATCTCCGGCTGGTTCCAGCCGGTGACCAAATTGAGCGTGAAGCGGCCGTTCGAGATGTGGTCGATCGCCGCTCCCTGCTTGGCGGCGATAATCGGGTGATTGAGCGACATATGCGCGGTCGAGAGCACGCCGCATTTTTCTGTGAGCGCGCTGATCCCGGCCGCCCACGTGAAGGATTCGAAACCGGGGCCTTGCGGATTGGTGGCGCCGCCGAAACCGCGCCAGCGCGCCACCGGCACCAGCGCCTCGAACTCCATCTCGTCGGCGAGCTTGGCGAGCCTCAGCGTGTTCGGCCATGAAATCTCGAGCTTGCCGTCGAGATCGGACATCACGCAGCCCGAGTCGAGATTGGTCTGGAACGTCCCGAGCTTGAGCTTCCTGCCGCCGAAGGCCGGATTGGTCTCGCGCCGGTCCTTGCGCGCGCTCGTCTTGACGTTCATTAACCAAGTCCTTCCTGAAGGCCTTCCAGCCGGCGCGAATAGTCCACAGGGCCTGCCTATGGCGTCAACTGCGGCACGGGAGCCGATACGTTAAGTTCGCTCACGAAATTTGAACCTTCTCGTGCGAGGATCGCGC
>JAYUHJ010000433.1:0-8032 GCA_043767065.1 Hyphomicrobiales bacterium
GAGTCCGGCCTGCACCGCGTCGCGCTTGTAGTTCGGCCCGGCCATGCCGACCATGAAGATGCCGATCACCTCGTCGCCCACCATCTTGTCGATCACGGCATTGTTGCCGATAAGCACCTTGGTCGCTGTGATGAAGAAGCGCTGCATGAGGGCGGCGAATTCGGTCGGCCGCATCTTCGCCGCCATCTGGCTCGAGCCGCGCACGTCGGCGTAGAGCACGGCGAGCTCGACCTCGGCGCCGCCGCGGTGCTCGCGGAACGCGCGCTCGCATTCGTCGCAGAAGCGCGGGTTGCGCCGCCACGGGCCGCGGCCGATCTTGCGCATCAACGGCGCCGCCAGCCCTTCGAACGGCGCCCAGCACAGATGGCAGCGGTGGCCCGCGCCCGGCGAGATCAGCCGGAACGCTTGGCGCATCCAGCGCTTCGTGGGCTTGCTGCCCGAGAGCACGGAACGCCAGAACGGGTCGTCTTGGGTGTGCGTGGTAGGGGCTACCATTGGGTCTAGGGCTCGCTGGGGGGTGTTGCGGCCAGACTAGGCCAACCCCCGATATTGTCCCGTCAAACTTTCGCCCCATTCTAGGAATTTAATCAGAAATGTCCCCGCTCAATGAGGGCGTCTTCTAGAGGCGTCTGGCTGACGGAGCGTCTGAAAGGGATCGAAGTCGGGTAAACCCGACTTCGATGGGATGTGGCGCCCGCGGGCGCGGTTCGCAGCCGCGCACTCGGGACGCTCCGGGACCCCGCCTCCGGCCACCAAGAGCCGGCGCGAGGAGCTCGCTGACGGAGAGGCGGAAACGCCTCACGAAAAGCGCGGCCCCGGGGTGCGAAATCGCCGCCATGGAGCGCCGTAAGGCGCCGCGCCTCCGGATCGAGGCGCGAAATTGAAGAGATGAAGCGTCGAGCGGCGCTCCATCCCCTCGCACGCCGCGAGGGCCCCCTGACGATCCCTCGGGGCGAAATCCGCCCGCGAGAATACCCCTGCACGTTCCCCGGCCGTGCCATGCCAAAGGCATGGTGAGAGCCGGGGTCCAGGGGCGGCGGACTCAGAGATTGCGGCCCTGGGTCCCGGCTCGTGCTCGCGCGCTAAGGCGCGCTCGCTTGGCCGGGAAACGAGAGTAAGTTTACTGTTTGAATCTTGAATTAAGCGGCCGATGGCCTGTAGATGCCTGCATGATCCGCGTCACCGACCAGATTCACCTGCACGAGCACGAGCTCGAGGAGCATTTCATCCGCGCCTCGGGGCCGGGCGGGCAGAACGTCAACAAGCTCTCGACCGCGGTGCAGCTGCGCTTCGACGTGCGGCGCTCGCCGTCGCTGCCCGAGGGCGTGCGCGCGCGGCTCGTTCAGCTCGCTGGCCGGCGCGTTTCGGGCGAAGGGGTGCTCGTGATCAACGCGCAGACCTTTCGCACGCAGACGCAGAACCGGCGCGACGCGCGCGAGCGGCTGTTTGACCTGATCCGCCGCGCCGCTTTGGTGCCCAAATCTCGGCGGGCGACCAAGCCCTCGCGCCGCCAGAAGAAAAAACGGCTCGAGAGCAAGAAGCTGCACGGGCGGACCAAGAGTTTGCGGGGCAGGGTGGAAGTCGACTAACCCGTCGTCCCCGCGAACGCGGGGACCGTCATCCGCATACCGAGGACGGTCCCGGCTCTCGCGCTGCGCGCTCGGCCGGGACGACGATGAGATACTAAGCCAGCGTCGCGATCGCGGCCCAGACCAGGATCGCGCCGCGGGCGAGCTGCGCCCAGATTGCGTCGCCTTGATAGCGCGCGGCGCTGCGCCAGACCGCGACGACCATCAGGATATTGTAGGGCAGCGGCAGGAAGTGGATCGCAAGCGCGAGAATGCCCGGCCAGTTCCAGAGGAAAGCCGTGAGCGCTGCGGCGGTAGCCAACAGGTTCGCGATCGAGCCGCAGATGACGGCCCAATCCCAGAACACGCGCGCCAGCGGCACGCGGCCGTTCCATAGGTCGGACAACCGCGTCATGCGGGCATCGGTATCTCGCTCACCCGGTTCGGTACGTGATAACCGCGCTGCACGGCGGGGCGCTTGGCGATCGTCAGGTACCAGCGCTTCACGTTGGGGAATTCGTCGAGGTTCATGGTCTGCCACTCGAAGCGCGAGATCCAGGGCCAGATGGCGATATCGGCGATGGAATAGTCGTCGGCCACGAACTCGCGGCCGTCGAGCCGCCGGTCGAGCACGCCATAGAGCCGCGCCGCCTCTTTGAGAAAGCGCTCCTCGGCATAGGGCGCCTTGCCCGGATTGTATTTCACGAAATGATGCACTTGGCCGAGGAACGGCCCGGGCCCGCCCATCTGCCACATCAGCCATTCGATCACGCGATAGCGCTTCTGCAACTCCTTCGGCATCAGCTTGCCGGTCTTCTCCGCGAGATAGAGCAGGATCGCGCCCGACTCCATCAACGAGAGGCCGTTGTCGTGATCGACGATGGCGGGGATTTTGTTGTTCGGCGCGACCTTGAGGAACTCGGGCTTGAACTGGTCGTCCTTGCCGATGTCGATCGGGATCACGTTATAGGGCAGCCCCAGCTCTTCGAGCGCGATGGAAATCTTGCGGCCGTTCGGCGTCTGCCAAGTGTAGAGGTCGATCACGGTTGCTGTCCCTCGTCATTCCGGGGCGCCCGCCGTAGCCCGAAGGGCGAAGGCGTGGCGAGCCCGGAATCCATAAACACGAACGCTGCAAAAAAGCGAGGGCAGGGGTTATGGATTCCGGCCCTCGGCACCGATCTCGGGTTTACCCGAGATCGACAATTGATACTGCCCAAGTCGGCTATAGCCGACTTGGGTGGCGCGAGGCCGGAATGACAGAGGTGGGCAGGCTATTGCTGCGCGCCCAGGTAATAGAGCGCGCCCGACGACATCGCGCCGCCGACGACGCAGGGCAGGCCGAGCACAACCGCGCCTGCGGCCGCAGCACCGATGCAGCCGAGCGCGATGGCGCCCTGGCCGATCTGCCCCCAGGTCGAGAGCTTGCGCTTGTAGCCCGGCCCCTTGCGCTTCAAATCTTCGAGCGCGGTCATCGCATCCTTTTTGATGCGTGCGATGTCCATGGTCTCGGCCGCCTCGATCACTTCTTTCAGTGGGGCCTGCGCCTCCTCGGGCTGTTTCGGGGCCAGACGCTTCACATGAGCGAAGAGCTTGGGGTCGCGGGCGGTGTTGGACGCGAGCGTGTATTTCGCCATGCTGCCGAGCGTGACTTTCTCGATGCTGTCTTCGTCCTTGGCGAGCGGAAGCATGGCGATGAGGCGCACCAGCGGCTCGTCGGCGCCGGTCGCGAAATAATAACCCCACAGCGTGTCGATCAATTCCGGCGGCGGCTCCTCGGTGCGCGGCTGTTTGCCGAAATAGCTTTTCACATCGACGTAGCTTTTCAGTCGCGCAGACATGGCCGGGCTCTTTTCGAACGCGATGCGGTCGAGAGCGGGTAATTCGCCGGAAATGTATTTGTCGATCATCGCGCGGCGCTCGGGCATGCGCCAGGCGAAGTTGCGCAACAGCCGCTTCCATTCCGGCAGGCCCGAATAGGCGATGGCGCGGATCACCGCCCAGTGGTTCTCGGGCGGCAGCGGGAACATGCGCGCGATCAGGTCCTCGGCCCAGGCCGGATTGCCGCCGATCACGCCGGCGAGGAAGCCCACATAAACACCCGACGATTCCGCGTCCTTGAACGCACCGAGGCGGGCCATGGCTTTCACCGCCACAGGCACGCGCATCGGGTCGGGCTTGTGGCGGTAATCGAACATCCAGCGCTGCACCGTCTCGGCCGAGATCGGCGCTTGTCTGGGTGCAGGTGTCGAAGCGATTGCACTTGTCGCAAACGCGGCGGCGGCAATGAGTACGGGTACCCGGAACATTTCCCCTCCTGGCGCCCCCAGGCGCGATCAGCGCCTCCGCCAGCCGGTGGAGATCATCAGCGGGATCGGACATTTTCGTGACCGGCGGCGGCCCAAATCGGGACGGTTGGTCCGGATTACTTGCGGTTATGACGACTATAAGCACGGCGCTGGCGCAAGCCGCTCCAAATGCGTCAAAATCCCGGGAAAACACGGGGACGACAACAAGAATTGGGGAGAGACCATGAGTGCCGGTAGGGCAAGCGCCGACGAATATCCCGTACTGATCGCAGGCGGCGGCCTGGTCGGACTTTCGACCGCGATGTTTCTCGCGCAGCACGGCATCGCCTCGCTCGCCATCGAGCGTCTGCGCGGCGGCTCACCGGTGCCGCGCGCCGCGTTCTTCCACATGCGCACGATCGAGCTGTTCCGCAACGCCGGGATCGAGGACGAGGTCCGCAAACAGTCGGACAAGGAGTTTGTGCCCGAAGGCTCCATGATCATCATGGACACGCTTTCGGGCAAGAAGCTCGCCGATATCATCCCGGTGCTCAATGCGGGTGTCGATGCGCTCTCGCCCTGCCGGCGGCTGTTCATCAGCCAGCCCGGCCTCGAGCCGATCCTGAAAAAGCGCGCGGAGCAAGCAGGCGCGCAAGTACTCATCGGTCACGAGATCGTCGCCGCCGAGCAGGACGACGCGGGCGTCACAGTGACCGCCAAGGATATCGATACCGGGCAGGAGAAGACAATTCGCGGCAAATACCTGGTCGGCGCCGACGGTGCGCACAGCAAGGTGCGCGATCTGATGGGCGTCGAGTTCGACGGGCGCGGCGTGTTCTCGAACAGCATCACCATCTATTTCAATGCGGATCTCTGGCCGCAGCTCGGCGGCAAGCCGCTCTCGGTGATTTACATCAACAACCCGGCGTTCGGCGGCTTCTTCCGCATGGAGAAGGATTGCCAGAACGGCTTCCTGGTCGTGAACACGGTGGGTGATCCGAAAAAGGACCCGAAGGCGGCCGCGGATGCAGCTGCCGACACCAGCGAAGCTAAACTCATCGAATATGTGCGCGTTGGCGCGGGCGTGCCCGACCTGCCGGTGAAGATCACCGGTCTCGCGCGCTGGCGCGCGACCTCGGACGTGGCGCGGCGCTTCCGCGATGGCCGCATCTTCCTCGTCGGTGACGCGGCGCACCTGATGCCGCCGAACGGCGGCTTCGGCGGCAATACCGGCGTGCACGATGCGCACAATCTCGCCTGGAAGTTGGCGCTGGTCTTGAAGGGCGCCGCCGATCCGAAGTTGCTCGCCACCTACGACGTCGAGCGGCGGCCGGTAAGCAAGTTCACGGTCGAGCAGGCCTATACGCGCTACGTTACGCGCACGGCGCCCTATCTCGGCGCCAAGGACTTCCAGCCGCCGGCGCCCGACTTCAACATCGAGCTGGGCTATCTCTATCGCTCGCCGGCGGTCGTGACCGACGGAGGCGAGGCCGACGGCAAGACCCACGATAATCCGCACCAGACGCACGGCCGGCCCGGCTCGCGAGCTCCGCACATTTGGCTAAACCGCGGCGGGGAGCGGGTGTCGACGATCGACCTGTTCGGCCGATCTCTGGTTCTGCTCTCCGGCATCGAGGGCGCGGCATGGGGCGCGGCGGCGCGCGCCGCGGCGGGCAAGTTCAGCGGGCTCGAGCTCGACACGCATTGCATCGGCACGGCGATGCTGCGCGATCTGGATATGCGCTTCGCCGAGTCCTTCGGCGTGACGTCGACCGGCGCCGCGCTGGTGCGGCCCGACGGCTTCGTCGCCTGGCGCGCGAAGGCGATGCAGCCCGATCCCGAGCGTGCGATGGCGGCGGCGTTCGGCGCGGTGTTGCAGCGGGCCTAGGAGCGCGTCGGCCCGGAAGAGGGCGCCGCTCCTTTTTAATCAGCGAACCTCTGCGGAGTTACACAATACGTTGCAATCTAATGTTGTACTAACCAGAGCGTGTGTGTAGACATTCCTCAACTCGTCCGCCATCGGCCGGGTCAGCCGTTGGAGGAGGAGTGAAATCATGGCAGATGCTCCGCGCACGAGGAATTGGAAGGCTTTGGAAGGCAGGTTGCCCGGTCCAGGTATGGGAGTGGCGCTCTTCGACACAGGAGAAGTCGAGACCAGCAACTCGAACCAGACCCCGCACCTGCGCGAAGCCGTCCCGCAAGGCATCAATCCGACCATTCTTATTCTCGATCTTACCCTCACTACGAGTGGAATCGGTAATACGGTGATGGATTGGAAATCGGTGCGGTTCGAGAAGAAGCTTTCGCGCGACCACTACGCCAGTGTCGATATCCGTTGGGAGCGCGAGTCGATCGCGACGTGCAAAGTCGAGGTCGTGCACTAGCGGGGTTTGTGCTCGGCGGGGATCACCAGCTGCGTTTGCGTGACGACCGCCGCAAGCTTGCCGTCGCCGCGAACGATCTTGGTCTGCCAGACCATCGTGGTGCGGCCGCGATGCAGCGGTGTGCATTCGGCACGCGCGGTGTCGCCGACCGGGACGGCGGCGAAGAAATTGGTCTTGCTCTCGATCGTCACGGTGCCGCCGCCCTTGGGCAGATTCGCGCTGGTTCCGACTCCGCCAAGGGTATCGGCAAGCGTCATGATGGCGCCGCCATGCAACACGCCGCGACGGTTGGAGAGCTCTGGCCGTGCCTCGAGTGTGCCCTCGACCAGCTCAGCGGTGCACTTGATGATCTTGAGGCCGATAAGCCTCGAAAAATGTGGCGTATCGCCTGCGAGGAATTCCTTTACGTCGTCGATTGCCACTTGCTGGACTCCCGTGATTTCCGCGTCAAAACAGGACCACGCTGCGGATCGATTTCCCTGCGTGCATCAAGTCGAAGGCCTTGTTGATTTCGCTCAGCGGCATGGTGTGCGTGATCATGGGTCGATCTCGATCTTACCCTCCATGTACCAGTCCACGATCTTGGGCACATCGGTGCGGCCTCTGGCGCCGCCGAAGGCGGTGCCCTTCCATATACGCCCGGTGACGAGCTGGAATGGGCGCGTTGCGATCTCCTGGCCCGAGCCGGCCACGCCGATGATGACGCTGACGCCCCAGCCGCGGTGACACGCTTCGAGTGCTTGGCGCATGACATTGACGTTGCCGGTGCAATCGAAGGTATAATCTGCGCCGCCAATCTGGTCCGCGCCGCTCTTCGTCATATTGACGAGGTGCGCGACCAGTTCCTTGCCGACTTCGGTAGGGTTGACGAAGTGCGTCATACCGAAGCGCTCGCCCCATTTCTTCTTGTCGTTGTTGAGATCGACGCCGATGATCATGTCGGCGCCGACCAGGCGAAGCCCCTGGATCACATTCAGCCCGATGCCGCCGAGGCCGAACACGATGCACTTGGCGCCGGGCTCGACCTTGGCGGTATTGATCACCGCGCCGATGCCGGTGGTGACGCCGCAGCCGATGTAACAGACCTTGTCGAATGGCGCGTCCTCGCGGATTTTCGCGACCGCGATCTCCGGCAGCACCGTGAAATTCGAAAACGTCGAAGTGCCCATATAGTGATGAAGCTTCTTGCCATCGAGCGAGAAGCGCGAGGTGCCGTCGGGCATGACTCCCTGACCTTGGGTCGCGCGGATCGCGGTGCAGAGATTGGTCTTGCGTGACAGGCACGAAGGGCACTGCCGGCACTCGGGCGTATAGAGCGGGATCACGTGGTCGCCCTTCTTCACCGACGTGACGCCCGGTCCGAGTTCGACGACGATGCCGGCGCCCTCGTGGCCGAGGATCGCCGGGAACAGTCCTTCGGGATCGGCGCCGGAGAGCGTGAACTCGTCGGTGTGGCAGATGCCGGTGGCCTTGATCTCGACCAGCACTTCGCCGACCTTGGGGCCGTCGAGCT
The DNA here is from genome assembly GCA_043767065.1 of Hyphomicrobiales bacterium. Lineage (GTDB taxonomy): Bacteria > Pseudomonadota > Alphaproteobacteria > Rhizobiales > Xanthobacteraceae > JAHFPN01. The sequence goes on from JAYUHJ010000433.1 coordinate 7,751, forward strand.
TGACCGTCGCCACTTCCAGCGGCTTTCCTGCCGCGAACGCCACCGCTGCACGCACGTCCATGCTGTTCCCCCGATTTTTCAGAGCGTACCGGCTTCGTGCGCTTCAACCAATCCCGGCGATGCGCGCGATCATGCGGTCATGAATCGCGGGAAAGCGCACGAGAAATCCGAGGACGGAAGGGAACAGCGTCCGGCCGAAGAAGCCCTGGCTCGTGGCGATTCGTTGCATCATGTCACTCTCACGTACGACCGTGGCAGCGTGGCGCTGCTGGGTCGCTTCCC
>JAYUHJ010000434.1:0-8023 GCA_043767065.1 Hyphomicrobiales bacterium
CGCGACCTACAAGCTGAGCCTGCTGCCTTCGGGCGTGGTCAGGCCAGGCAAGCTCTCGGTCATCGGCAACGGCGTCGTCATCGATCCGCACGCGCTCGCAGCCGAGATCGATCGCCTGGCGGGGCAGGGCGTTATCGTCTCGCCGAAAAATCTCCGCATCGCCGACATCGCCCCGTTGATCCTCTCGCTGCATCGCGAGCTCGACAAGGTACGCGAGAGTTCCGGTTCGGGAACGCGCATCGGCACCACCGGCCGCGGCATCGGCCCGGCCTATGAAGACAAGGTCGGCCGCCGTGCGATCCGCCTGATCGACTAGTCCGAGCCGCAAGCACTCGACGACAAGATTGGGCGGCTGCTGGCGCATCATAATCCGCTGCGGCGCGGTTTCGGGCTTCCGGAGGTGACGGTCTCGGCCATCCGTGAAGAACTGCTCTCGGCCGCGCCGCGCGTACTGCCGTTCATGGACCGCGTCTCCGAGCTACTCGACGGGCGCCGCCGCGCCGGCGAGCGCATCTTGTTCGAAGGTGCCCAAGGCGCGCTGCTCGATATCGACCACGGCACCTATCCGTTCGTGACCTCTTCCAACACCGTCGCGGCCCAGGCCGCGATCGGTTCGGGCCTCGGTCCGCGCGCCATCGACTACGTGCTCGGCATCACCAAGGCCTATACCACTCGCGTGGGCGAAGGACCGTTTCCGACCGAGCTGAAGGACGCGATCGGCAAGCACCTGGGCGAGCGCGGCAAGGAATTCGGCACCGTTACCGGCCGTCCGCGCCGCTGCGGCTGGTTCGATGCCACGATCGTTCGCCAGAGCGTGCGCACCGCCGGCATCGACGGGATCGCGCTGACCAAGCTCGATGTGCTCGACGGGCTGGATCCGATCCAGATCTGCGTCGGCTACCGCCTGGACGGCAAGGCGCTCGACTACCTGCCGGCCAGCGCCAGCACCCAGGCCCGGCTCGAGCCGGTCTATGAGAGCATCGAGGGCTGGAAGGCCTCGACCCACGGTGCCCGTTCCTGGGCACAACTCCCGGCGGCTGCTGTAAAGTATGTCAGGCGAATCGAGGAATTGATCGGCTGCCCGGTGGCGGTGCTATCCACCAGCCCCGAGCGGGAAGACACGATTCTTGTCCTAAATCCGTTCCAATCTTAAAGGAGTGAGTCGTCGGATTCGCGAAACGGACGGCAACACCGATGCCCGACTATTACCCCCTGTTGACGCGCGCCGTTTCCGGCCTCGAGCGCAATACGCGCGAGGCCCGGCTGGCCGTATTCGACCGTGCGCGTCAGGCGCTGCTGAAGCAGCTCAAAGGGGTCAGTCCGCCGCTGGCCGAGGCCGAGATCACGCGCGAGCGGCTGGTGCTCGAAGAGGCGATCAAGCGGATCGAGAGCGAGGCCGCGCAGAAAGAGGCACAGACCTCGCGTACTCCGCCTCCGCCGCGCTCGCCGCCGCGTCCCCCGGTGACAACACGCCCTGCGGTTCCACCGCGACCGCCGGTACGTGCGCCGGCGCCGGCACGCGACCAAGCTCCGGGCGAGGGAGCGAAGCCTTCTGCCTACTCGGCAGTTAAGGCAGCTGCGGCTGCAGGCGTTGCATCCTCCGATCCCGTCGATCTCGACCGCGCGACTGCCGGCGGAGCCCGGCCGGGCGACGCCAAGCCGGGGAAGCCAGCCGAGCCCGCTGCTCCCCCGCAAGGACCGCGTCCGTTCCGGCCCGGCGCCGGCAGGTTCATGCGCGACGGCGAGCGGCGCGCGCTCCAAGCCAAGCTCCTGGTGGGAGGGCTGGTAGCGCTCCTGATCGTGCTCGCCGTCGGCCTTGGCTACATTCAGCGCGAACGCATCTTCGCCTTCTTCGGCGGTGGAACGGCGCCGGGCGTGGCGACCGACGGCAAGGTCGCCGACCGGATTGGCGCCGGGCCGCAGAAGACGCCGGGACCGGCACCCGGTCCGGGTACCGTGTCGCCGGTCGGCCAGCGCGCGGTGCTCTACGAGGAGAATCCCACAACCGGGCAGCAACAGCAGCAGGTCCAGACCTTCGTCGGCACCGCGGTCTGGCGCACCGAGACGCTCAGCCCCGGGCCCGGCCGGCCGCCAGAAATCGGTATCCGGGCCGACATCGACATTCCGGACCGGCGGCTATCGGCGGTCATGACGATCCGCCGCAATCCCGATCCCAATCTTCCGGCCAGCCACACCATCGAGATCCAGTTCAATACGCCGAACGACCCCTTCGGCGGCGTTGCCAACATGCCGGGTGTGCGGTTGAAGACTTCCGAGACGGCTCAAGGCGCGCCGCTCGCGGCGCTGGTGGTGCGCGTGACGCCGGGCTTTTTCCTGGTCGGCCTGTCGGCGGTCGAGGCCGACCGCGAGCAGAACATCCAGTTTCTGCGCGAGCGGACCTGGTTCGATGTTCCCTTCGTCTACAATAACGGCCGGCGCGCGGTGCTGGCGTTCGAGAAGGGCACGCCCGGCGAGCGCGCGATCAACGAAGCGCTCGCCAGCTGGCGGCAGTGATAGGCGCGCCCGTTCCCCGGCCGAGCCGCGCAACGCGCGGCGAGAGCCGGGTCCAGAGCCACAACGACGGTAGGAGCGAATTTCCCCTGGGTCCCGGCTCGCGCTCGCGCACCACTGCGCGCTCGCTTGGCCGGGAAACGGAACGGCGCAGATCAGTGCGCCGGGACCTGTTTCGGCGTCTCGATGTCGTGCATTTTCGACATCACCGCCTGTTGCACTTTCTCGAAGGCGCGCACTTCGATCTGGCGCACGCGCTCGCGCGATACGCCGAACTCGACGGCAAGCTGTTCGAGCGTGACCGGCTCCTCGGCGAGCCGGCGCGCTTCGAAGATGCGCCGTTCGCGCTCGTTGAGCACCGAAAGCGCGGACTTGAGCGCATCGCGGCGATTATCCAGCTCCTCGCCTTCGGCCAGCGTGGTTTCCTGATTGGCGCGATCGTCGACCAGCCAGTCCTGCCATTCGCCGGCCTCCGCGTCGGCCCGGATCGGTGCGTTGAGCGACGCGTCGCCGGAAAGCCGGCGATTCATGTCGATCACTTCCTTCTCGGTGACATTGAGCCGGTCGGCGATCTGCTTGAGATGTTCGGGCTTGAGGTCGCCCTCCTCGAGTGCGGAAATGCGGCTCTTGGCCTTGCGCAGATTGAAGAACAGCCGCTTCTGCGCCGCCGTGGTGCCCATTTTCACCAGCGACCACGAGCGCAGGATGTATTCCTGGATCGAGGCGCGGATCCACCACATGGCGTAGGTGGCGAGCCGGAAGCCCTTGTCCGGCTCGAAACGCTTCACCGCCTGCATCAGCCCGACATTGCCTTCGGAGATGATTTCCCCGATCGGCAAGCCATAGCCGCGATAGCCCATGGCGATCTTGGCCACGAGCCGCAGATGCGAGGTGACGAGTTTGTGCGCGGATTCCCGGTCGCCATGCTCGCGCCAGGACTTGGCGAGCATGAACTCCTGCTGCGGCTCCAGCATGGGGAACTTGCGGATTTCCTGGAGGTAGCGGGAGAGTCCGCCTTCGGCCGATACGGCTGGAAGGGCGGCAATTGAGCGGGCCATCTGGCCTCCTGTTCTCGGCCCCCTGGGACAGGCGGACCGGCGTGCGATCGCCGAAAGCCGACCGCAGCGCACAAATATATAGGTTTGGGTTGGGGCGGGGAAAAGGCCGCCAAATCACAAGGTTTTGAGCGCCTTCGTGAGCCGTGCGAACTCTGGCGGCAGCTTGCTGTCGAAACGCAGCGTCTTTCCGCTCAAAGGATGCGCGAACCCGAGGCGGTATGCGTGCAGTGCCTGCCTGCCGAGCGCGGCCAGTGACGCTCGTGCGGATTCCGTCAGCGCCGTCCCTTTGGATCGGAAGCCCGAGCCATAGACTTCATCGCCGAGCAGTGGATGGCCGATCTTGGCCAGATGTACGCGGATCTGGTGGGTGCGGCCGGTCGCGAGCCGGCACTCGACCAGCGAAGCGACCGGCTTGCCGCCCTTGCCGCGATAGGTCTCGATTACCGCATAGCGCGTCAGCGCCCGCCGCCCGCCCGCCCGCACCGCCATCTTCACCCGCGATTTCGGATCGCGTCCGATCGGCGCTTCGATCTCGCCCCGCGCCGGCGAGGGTACGCCCCATACCAGCGCGAGATACGCGCGCTCGAGCGGACCGCTGCGGCCATGATCGGCAAACTGAGCTGCGAGCGCCTGGTGTGCGCGGTCGGTCTTGGCGACGACCAGAAGTCCGCTGGTGTCCTTGTCGAGCCGGTGCACGATGCCAGGCCGCTTCTCGCCGCCGATGCCCGACAGCGTCTCGCCGCAATGCGCGATCAGCGCGTTGACCAGCGTGCCGGTGCGGTTACCGGCGGCCGGATGCACCACGAGGCCCGCGGGCTTGTCGATCACGATCAGCTCGCCGTCCTCGTAGACGACTTTGAGCGGGATCGCTTCGGCCATCGGCTTCGCCGGCTCCGCCGGCGGCACGTTTACTTCGATGCGATCGCCCGGTTTGACCCTCAATCCGGGGTCCCCTATCGTCCGCGCGCCCAGTCGCACTTGGCCGTCGAGAATCAGGCGCTTCAGGCGCGTACGGCTCAACGCCGGCAGCCGCACCGCCAGCAAACGGTCGAGCCGCGCGCCGCGATCCGCCGCCTCGGCGACCAGCGTCGTCTTTGTTCCCTCGGTACCCATCCGCTTATGAAAGCTCCCGACCCCGACGAGGCCCCGCTCGATCCCGCGCAGGCGAGGATCGTTCAGAAGATACGCCGGCTCGCTCTCGGATCGAGCCTCATCATGATGCTCGGGATCCTGCTCGTGCTCGGCGTGATCGGCTACCGCCTTTTCGCGACCGCGGAAAGGGGTACACCGGACATCGAGGCGCTGGTTGAGCTGCCCAAGGGCGCGCGCGTAGTCTCGACCGCGATCGGGGAGGGCAGGCTCGCAGTCACCGTCGAGATCGGAGGCGGTTACGAGGTGCGCTTCTTCGACCTCGCCACGCTGAAGCCGCGCGGTCGCATCCGGCTCACGGACCGGCCTTGAGCGCCGCTATCTGTTGAGGGAAAATGTCGCGTCTGAGCGCACTCGTGCGACGCTGGGCCGGAACGAAGCGGCCGGGGCCGGTTTCGCATCCCCCTTCACTGCTTTCGCATCATCCTTCGTTGCAGGAGTGCCAAAAGCGCACGCAGCTCGGCTACGAAGCCGCGCGGCATGCGCTGTCGGAACGCCCCGAAATTCGCGAGCTCGAAGCACAGGGAAAATTCACGGTGGACTGGAGCGCCAATCTCAGGACCGCTCTGGAAATGATCTTCGCCGGCGAGCGCGAACGCATCCGCTCGGTGCTGGAGATCGGCGCATTCGAGGGCCGGCTGACTACTTTCTGCGCGAGCTATTTCCCCAACGCGCGGGTCGATACGATCGACACATTTGCCGGTAGCGACGAACACGCTCCTGAACGCGCCGGGACCCTGGAGCAGACATTCGATCGGAACGTTGCCCGGTTCGGTACGCGGATCCGCAAATTCAAGGGGTTGTCCCGCGAGGTGCTGCCGCGCCTCGCCGCGGCCGGCGATCGATACGACATCGCGATCATCGACGGCAGCCACTTCCACGACGACGCCTATGTGGACAGCGTGTTCGTCTGGACGCTTCTCGATCCGGGCGGCGTATTGATGTGGGACGACTATATCTGGGCACGGTACGTGCGCGATGCCGCCAATCCGCGCGCGGCCATCGACCGGTTTCTCGATGTTCACGCCGGCGAGTTCGAGCCGCTGTTCGCGCGCAATGCTGTCGCCATCCGCAAAATCGACGCTAATATCGCCAGGACGGTCAAGGCCAAGCGGTTTTAGCCTTCCCCCACATTGGCATCGCCGAATTATCCAAGAGGTTTTCGGAGCCATGACGCCCGACGAAATCGAGGCACACTTCCATCCGGTCCTGCGGCCGGTGGCAAAGCGCACGCTCGAGCTGCTCGAGCCGACGTACGCCAAGGTGCACGCCCGGCCCGGCATCGCCGACATCGACGCCAAGGGCGAGTTCAGCGAGCACTGGACCAGTTCGCTGCGCGAGCTGTGCGAGATCGTGTACGGCGACGCGCGCGACCGGGTACGCTCGGTGCTCGAAATCGGCGCCTATGAGGGCCGCTCCACGGTGTTTCTAGCGACGTTCTTCCCCAATGCAGAGATCGACACCGTCGATACCTTTGCAGGCAGCGACGAGCACAAGTTCGTCGCCGCCGCCTCGCGTACCGAAGGCGTATTCGACCGCAACACGGCGGCACTCAAAGCGCGCATCAGGAAGCACAAGGGCTGGTCCTACGACCATCTGCCTCGCCTACGCGCCGCCGGTTCGCATTTCGACGTGGCCTTCGTCGACGGCAGTCATTTCTCCGACGACATTTATGTGGACACGTTCTACGTCTGGGCCATGCTGAAGCCGGGCGGCGTTCTGATCTGGGACGACTACTTGTGGTCGGAGTACGCCAACCCGCTCGGCGATCCGCGCGCCGCGATCGATCGTTTTCTCGATGTGCATCACGGGGCATTCGAGCCGCTGTTCGCCGGATGGCAGGTGGCGGTCCGCAAGAAGGCCGTGGACGCGTCGCGCGCGTTCCGGCAAGGGTGAACCGGCGCGTCCGCTTTCCCGTTGAGCTAGAGGTTGGCCATGAAGAACCGCCAGATTCAACTCGCCTCCCGCCCGGAGGGCGAACCGAAGGCTTCCGACTTCCGGCTGGCCGAGAGCGAAGCGCCCGCCCCCAAGGATGGCGAGATGCTGTTACGCACGCTCTGGCTCTCGCTCGATCCTTATATGCGCGGGCGCATGAGCGCCGCGAAGTCCTACGCCAAGCCGGTCGAGATCGGCGAGGTCATGGTCGGCGGCACCGTGAGCGAGGTCGCGGAATCGAAGCACAAGGACTTCAAGCAGGGCGACATCGTTTCTTCGTTCGCCGGCTGGCAGGACTACGCGATCTCCAACGGCGCCATGTTGATGAAGCTCGACCCCAAGCTGGCGCCGGTTTCGACCGCGCTCGGCGTGCTCGGCATGCCGGGCATGACCGCCTATTTTGGGCTCCTCGAAATCGGCAAACCCAAGGAAGGCGAGACCGTGGTCGTATCGGCCGCCTCCGGCGCCGTGGGCGCCGTGGTGGGGCAGATCGCCAAGCTCAAGGGCTGCTGGGTCGTCGGCGTCGCCGGCGGCGCGGAGAAATGCCGCTACGTGAAGAGCGAGCTCGGCTTCGATGAATGCATCGATCACCGTGCCGCGGATTTGCCCGCGCGCCTCGCCGCCGCTTGCCCCAAGGGCGTCGATGTCTATTTCGAGAACGTGGGCGGCGCCACCTGGGCGGCGGTGCTGCCGCTGTTCAACGATTTCGCGCGCGTGCCGGTCTGCGGCCTGATCGCGCACTACAACGATACGGCGCTTCCTTCCGGCCCCGACCGCACGCCGCTTCTCATGCGCTCGGTGCTGAGCAAGCGCCTCACGCTGCGCGGCTTCATCGTCACGGACTTCTTCCCCAAGATGGGCGAGTTTTTCCGCGACATGCCCGGCTGGGTCGGCGCCGGCAAGATCAAATACCGCGAGGACGTGGTGCAGGGATTGGAGAAGGCGCCCGAGGCGTTCCTTGGCCTGCTCAAGGGCAAGAATTTCGGCAAGCTTCTTGTGAAGGTGGTTTGACTCATTCCCCGGGCGAGCGCGGACGAAGTCCGCGCGAAGACCCGGGGTCCAGGGCTGCGTGCTCCGAGCTTGTCGCCCCTGGGCCCCGGCTCTCGCCGCTTCGCGGCTCGGCCAGGGAACGGGCTCGTTGTCGCATAAAGGTGGACAGACGATCCGAGGGGAAACGAAAAAGCTCAAGGATTTCACGCACCTAGGAATTTTTTCAACTTTCTTTATCCACACTCTCCCAGGCGCGCGTATATTCGGCGCCGTCTCGATCCACGAGGGGCGCGTCGCGCGACGTGTTCGACGTGGGATCGGGATCGGTTCCCGCGGGCGAGGCTCGTAACCTCGCACTCGGGCGACCCCGGAGCCCCGCC
>JAYUHJ010000435.1:0-18712 GCA_043767065.1 Hyphomicrobiales bacterium
CCGGTGAAGACATCGACATAGGCGACCCCGATGCGCATGGGCTCGCGCTCCGGCTCGCCGGTGATGTCCATGATGCCACCCATGCCTTGGATGATCAGATCATAGCCGGGGCGGTGCGCGTAAGGCCCGTCCTGGCCGAAACCGGTGATCGAGCAATAGATCAGCGCCGGATTGACCTGCTTCACGCTCTCGTAGTCGAGGCCGTAGTTCTTGAGGTCGCCGACCTTGTAGTTCTCGATCATTGCGTCGGCCTCGCGAGCCAGCGCGAGCACCAGCGCGCGATCCTCTTCCTTGCGCAGATCGGCGATGACGGAGCGCTTGTTTCGATTGATCGCGTGATAATAGGCGGCGGAAAGATTCTCGCCCTGCTTGCCCTCGACATAGGGCGGCCCCCAGGCCCGCGTGTCGTCGCCGCTGCCGGGCCGCTCGATCTTGATCACATCGGCGCCGAGATCGGCCAGCACCTGCCCGGCCCAGGGGCCGGCCAGCACGCGCGCAAGTTCGAGGACTTTCAGGCCGTGCAGGGGTGCGGGCATGTCGATTTTTTCGCGATTGCGCTTGCCGACGCTCAGCGTTCGGCCATGGGCACGAGACCGAGTTTGTTGATCAGCGAAAGATCGCGATCCCGCTCCGGGTTGGGCGTGGTGAGCAGCTTTGGACCGTAGAAGATGGAATTGGCGCCAGCGAGAAAGCATAGCGCCTGCGTCTCCTCGCTCATGTCCTCACGGCCAGCAGAGAGCCGGACAACCGAGGCCGGCATGGTGATGCGCGCGACTGCGATCACGCGCACAAACTCGATCGGGTCGATCCGCTCAGCGGCGGCAAGCGGCGTGCCCTCGACCCGTACCAGCATATTGATAGGTACGCTCTCGGGATGCTCGGGCAGACTCGCGAGCGTTGTGATCATGCCGATGCGATCCTCGAGGCTCTCGCCCATGCCAACAATGCCGCCGCAGCACACATGAATGCCAGCCGCGCGCACCTGCGCGAGCGTGTCGAGGCGTTCCTGATAGAGACGCGTGGTGATGATGCTGCCGTAATATTCCGGCGAAGTGTCGAGGTTATGGTTGTAGTAATCGAGGCCGGCTTGCTTGAGTCGCTTGGCTTGGTTGCGCGTCAGCATGCCGAGTGTGACACAAGTCTCGAGGCCGAGTGCTTTCACGCCCTCGACCATGGCGCAAATCTGTTCGAGGTCTCGATCCTTGGGCTCGCGCCAAGCTGCGCCCATGCAGAAGCGGCTCGCGCCCGCGACTTTGGCTGCGGTCGCCTCGGCCAGAACCGCATCGAAGCCCATCAGTTTTTCCGCTTTTACGCCCGTGTCGTAGCGGGCGCTCTGCGGGCAATAGGCGCAATCCTCCGGGCAGCCGCCGGTCTTGATCGAGAGCAATGTCGAGATCTGCACCTCGCGTGGATCGAAGTGCAGGCGGTGGATGCGCTGCGCCTCAAACATCAGGTCCGGGAACGGAAGTGCGAACATTGCCCGCACCTCGGTGCGCGTCCAGTTGTGGCGGATGCGGCCACCCAGATCAGCGAGTTTTGCCTCCGGAGCTATGGCGGTGATGGACATGCGAAGTATCGTCTCGTTGCGGATTAGTTGAACGCCTGAATTCCGGTGATGGCGCGGCCGAGGATCAGCGCATGGATGTCGTGGGTGCCTTCGTAGGTGTTGACGGTCTCCAGGTTCGCCGCATGGCGCATCACGTGATACTCGCCGGCGATGCCGTTGGCGCCGTGCATGTCGCGCGCGGCGCGGGCGATATCGAGCGCCTTGCCGCAATTGTTGCGCTTGATCAGGGATACGAGCTCGAGCGGGCAGTTGCCCTCGTCCATCAGACGCGAAGCGCGCAGCGCCGCCTGCAGGCCGAGCGCGATCTCGGTCTCCATGTCGGCGAGCTTCTTCTGGATCAGCTGATTGGCGGCGAGCGGCCGGCCGAACTGCTTGCGCTCCATCGTATAGCTGCGCGCTGCGTGGAAGCAGAACTCGGCGGCGCCCATGGCGCCCCAGGCGATACCGAGGCGGGCGCGGTGCAGGCAACCGAACGGGCCTTTGAGGCCGGAGACGTTCGGCAGCAGCGCGTCCTCGGAAACCTCGACGCCCTCCATCACGACTTCGCCGGTGACGGAGACGCGCAGCGACAGTTTTCCCTCGATCTTCGGGGTCGAGAGTCCTTTGGCGCCGCGCTCGAGGATGAAGCCGCGGATCGCACCTTCGTGCACGTCCGACTTCGCCCAGACCACGAACACGTCGGCTATCGGCGCATTGGTGATCCAGAGCTTGTTGCCGGTGAGCCGATAGCCGCTCGAAGTCTTCTCCGCGCGCGTGCGCATGCCGCCGGGATCGGAACCGTGATCGGGCTCGGTGAGCCCGAAGCAGCCGACCCACTCGCCGCTGGCGAGCTTGGGCAGATATTTCTTCCGCTGCGTTTCGCTGCCATAGGCGTAGATCGGATACATGACGAGCGAGGACTGCACGCTCATCGAAGAGCGGAACCCGGAATCGACCCGCTCGATCTCGCGCACCGCGAGCCCGTAGCAGACGTAGCTCAGGTCAGCGCCGCCATATTGCTCGGGGATCGTCGAGCCTAAGAGCCCGAGCTTGCCCATCTCGGTGACGACCGCGCGGTCGAACTTTTCGTCGCGATAGGAGGCGACCACGCGCGGCAGCAGCTTTTCTTGCGCATAGGCGCGGGCGGTATCGCGCACCTGGCGCTCTTCGGCCGAGAGCTGACCTTCTAAGTCGAACGGATCGGCCCAATCGAAGGCCGCGCGAGCGGGCGCGGCCGGCCCGGTCGATGCGCGTGCTTTGTTCATGGCACGACTCCTCGCGGCTCAGCTGCCGCGATACGTAGCATAGCTCCAGGGCGAGACCAGCAAAGGCACGTGATAGTGCCCTTCCGCCTCCGCGATGGAGAAGCGCACCGGCACCACGTCGAGAAAAGCGGGCTGCGGCAGGTTCAAATTCCGCCCCGCGAAATAGTCGCCGACGTGAAAGCGCAACTCGTAGCGGCCGATGCGAAGCGGCCCACCCGACATAAGTGGTTGGTCCGTGCGACCGTCGGCATTGGTTTTCGTCCTTACGAGCGGCGCGCCGGCGCCTAGCTCGAACAGCTCCACCACAACGCCCGAGGCCGGCAGGCCCGAATGGGTATCGAGCACGTGAGTGGTGAGCTTTCCCTCGGTATTGGGCATCCCCGCCCCCTCCACCATTTCGGCCAGCCGCAGGCGCGCGATCAGCTTGATTTCCGCGAGCGCCGCAGCCAACTCAGCATCCATATCGTTGCCGAGCCGGCGCTCGAAACTATCCAAAATCGCGTCGCGCGTCTGCCGCCGGACGCAAATCACGAACGGAAAGCCGAATTTGCCCTTGTAGGCCTTGTTCAACCGCTCGAAGCGGGCGAATTCCGCGTCCGGCAGTAGGTCGAGGCCGAGCGTGCCCTGCTCGGCCGCCGAAGCCGCCGTGAGCGTTCCTGCGCGCACGGCTTTGCCAGCGAGGTCCGGATGAGCGCGTACCAGCGCGAGCTTCTCGTCCCGGGTCCCGTTGCCGACCGCGCCGGTCATCGCGTCGAACAGCGCGGCGACGGTCGCGAAGGGTGCACGTGTATGCGCACGCTCGGCGACCCAAGGCGAATGTTCAAAAATGCCGCTCAGGGTGGCGACAAAATTCGCCCGGTCGGTCGCATTCAACATGTCGAGAGCGAAGCGCATTCCAAATGCCTATAGCGCCCGCGGAAGTTGCCCGCCACCTTGGCCAAGGACGCTAATCTCCGATAGCCTAACGGCCGATTACGTTGAGCCGAGAGAAACCCATGAACCTCGCCCGCATGCTGCGCCAACGCGCCGAAGCCGGCCGCCCGGTCCGGGTCGGCTTGATCGGCGCCGGCAAGTTCAGTTCCATGTTCCTGGCGCAAGCCCGCACTACGCGCGGGCTCCACGTAGTCGGCGTTGCGGATCTCGTTCCCGAGCGGGCGCGGCAAGCACTGAAAAATACCGGCTGGGATATTCCTGGGCGAATTGCGAAGAATTTTTCCGAAGCACTCTCAACCGGCAAGACCGCGGTGACCGACGATGCAAACGCCCTGATCGACTCCGATATCGAGGTGCTGGTCGACATCACCGGCAATCCGGCGGCGGCCACACGACATATCCTGCGCGCATTCGAGCACGGCAAGCACGTTGTGAACGTCACGGTCGAGGCCGACGTGCTGGTCGGGCCGCTGCTCGCCGAGCGTGCGAAGAAAGCCGGCGTCGTCTATGCGCTGGCCTATGGCGACCAGCCGGCGCTGGTGTGCGAAATGGTGGACTGGGCCGAGGCTTGCGGCTTCCGCGTCGTCGCCGCGGGAAAGGGCACCAAGTATCTGCCCGGCTACCACCAATCGACGCCAGATACGGTGTGGACCCATTTCGGCATTACGCCGGAGCACGCGAAAGCCGCGGGCATGAACCCGCAGATGTTCAATTCATTCGTCGACGGGACGAAATCCGCGATCGAGATGGCAGCGATCTCCAACGCTACCGGGCTGCAAGCACCGCGCGACGGGCTTGCGTTCCCACCCTGCGGTTTCCACGACCTGCCCTTCATCCTGCGGCCGCGCGCCGTGGGCGGCGTGCTCGATGAGCCCGGCCTCGTCGAAGTGGTTTCGAGCCACGAGCCCGACGGGCGGCCGGTGGTGAACGATCTGCGCTGGGGCGTCTATGTGGTGATCGAGGCCATGGATGCCGACGCGCGCGGCGACTACACGCGCAGCTGCTTCCTCGACTATCACCTGATCCACGATCCGACGCGCCGCTATGCCGCGATGTATCGGGGATGCCATCTGGTCGGCATGGAACTCGGCATCTCGATCGCCGCGGCTGCCTTGCGCAAGGAGGCGACTGGCTTTCCATCCGAGTTTCGCTCAGACGTGGTGGCGACCGCGAAGAAGCCCCTGAAGGCCGGCGACACGCTCGACGGCGAAGGCGGCTATACGGTCTATGGCAAGATCATGCGCGCCGAAGATTCTCTGGCGCGGCGCGGGCTACCGCTCGGGCTCGCGCACGGGATCAAGCTCGTGCGTCCGGTAGCGCAAGGTGCGGCGGTTTCCTGGGACGACGTCGCGATCGAGGAGAATGACGTCGTTCGTCTGCGGCGCGAGATGGAGCGAGCCTTCGCGCCCAAGGGCGCGCGCAAGCCCGCGGCGGCATGAGATTTCGCGCGGGGCTCATCGCGGGCGCGCTTGGGCTGCTCGCGGCGCTCGTTCCGGTCGCGCCAAAGGCCGACGAGGCGGCTCTCGCCGCGCTCAAGGCCGGCGGACACGTGATGATCGTCCGCCACGGGCTCACCACACCGGGCTTCGGCGATCCGCTTGGTTTCAAGCTCGACGACTGCGCCACCCAGCGCAACCTGGTCGAAGAAGGTCGCGAACAGTCGCGCCGGCTCGGCAAGCTGCTGCGCGAGCGCGGCGTCGAGATCGAGCGCGTGTTTTCGTCGGAATGGTGCCGCTGCAAGGAAACCGCGGCGCTGATCGATCTGGGCAAGGTCGAGACGCTCCCTGCCCTCAACAATCTCGTCGGCCGGCGTGAATTCCTCGAGCCGCAGACCCGTGAACTGCGCGCCGCGATCGCGACCTGGCGCGGCAAGGGTACGCTGCTCCTCGTAACCCATGGATCGGTGGTTTTCCCGCTCACCGGCACGAGTCCGCGCGAAGCCGAAGGCTTTGTGCTCAAGCCCGCGCTGGGCACGGCGGAAGGATTTGCAATCGTGGGGAAGATCGGCCCGGAGGGCTGAGCCGGGCTACTCGGCCGCGACCGGGCGCTTGTCTTTTTCGTCGGCCGAAACCGGTCCGAGCTCGGGCTCATCCTCGCCGATCGCCTTGGCGATCTTGCGGTCGAAGCGGTCGAGATAGAGATAGACCACCGGCGTGATGTAGAGCGTCAGCAGTTGCGACAACAGCAGCCCGCCGACCACGGCGATGCCGAGCGGCTGCCTGAGTTCCGCGCCGGCGCCGCCGCCGATCGCGATCGGCAAGGTGCCGAAAATCGCGGCCATGCTGGTCATCATGATCGGCCGGAAACGCAGCAGCGCAGCTTCGCGTATCGATTCGAGCGCCTCCATGCCCTGGTGACGCCGGGTGATGGCGAAATCCACCATCATGATCGCGTTCTTCTTTACGATGCCGACCAGCATCACGACGCCGATGATGGCGATCACCGAAAGCTCCAACCCGAACAGCAAGAGCATCAAGAGCGCGCCGATGCCGGCCGACGGCAGGCCCGAAAGAATCGTGATCGGATGGATGAAGCTCTCGTAGAGGATGCCGAGCACGATGTAGATGACGATCACGGCGGCGAGCAGCAGCAACGGCTGGTTGGAGAGCGAGTCGCGGAACACCTGCGCGGTGCCCTGGAAGCCGGTGGCAACAGTGGCGGGAATATTGGCGGTCCGTTCGGCCTGGCGGATCGCCTCGACCGCCTCGCTGAGTGCAACGCCGGGCGCCAGGTTGAAGGAGATCGTCACCGCGGGCTGTTGCTGCTGATGGGCGACCTGTAGCGGGCCGACCGTGCGCCGGATCGTGGCGATCGAATCGAACGGGATCACCTGGCCGGCGCTGCCGCGCAGGTAGACCCGCGAAAGATCCGAAGCGTCGCGTTGGAAGCGCGGCTCGACCTCGGTGATGATCGGGAACTGGTTGGTCGCGGTATAGAGCGTGCCCACTTCGCGCGTGCCGAACGACGTATAGAGAACGTTGCGCAGTTCCGCGTCGGTAACGCCCATCGCACGCAGCTTGTCATGGTCGACGTCGATGGTGAGCTGCGGATTGGTGATCTGCAGGTCCGACGTCACGTCGCGCAATTGCGGGAGCTCCGCCATGATGTCCTGCAAGCGCGGCGCCGTTTCATAGAGCACGGCCGTATCGGCGCTCTGCAAGCTGTACTGATACTGGCTCTTGGAGACGGTGCCGCCGATCGAGATGTTCTGCACCGGCTGGAAAAAGACGTTGACGCCCGGCGTTTGCATCACCGACCGGCGCAGGCGCTGGATGATCTCGAAGGCGGATTGTTTGCGCTGATCGCGCGGCTTGAGCGCAATGAACAGGCGGCCGGTATTGGAGGTGCGGCTGATGAAGGTCGCGCCGGCGATCGAAATGGCATACTCGACGTCCGGATCGCGCCGTACGATCTCCGCCACCTGCTGCTGCCGCTCCGACATGGCGGTGAACGAGATGTCGGTCGCAGCCTCGACCGTGCCGGAGATGAACCCGGTGTCCTCGACCGGGAAGAAGCCCTTCGGGATCCAGACATAGAGGCCGACGGCTACAACGAGCGTCGCGAACGTGACACCCAACGTGGCAGGCCGGTGGCGCAGGACGAAATCGAGGCTGCGGCGATAGCCCGAGAGCCATGAATCGAAAACCCGCTCGGAGAGCCGGAACAGAGCTCCCGGCTTTTTCTTGTGATCGATCGGCTTCAGCATGCGCGCGCACAGCATCGGCGTCAGCGTCAGCGATACGAAGCCGGAAACCAGGATCGCGACCGAGATGGTGACCGCGAACTCGCGGAACACACGGCCGACTACCCCGCCCATGAACAGGACCGGAATGAAGACAGCGACAAGCGACAAGGTCATCGAGAGAATCGTGAAGCCGATCTCGCGCGAACCCTTGAGCGCGGCCTGGAACGGCGGCATGCCGCGTTCTACGTAGCGATAGATATTTTCGAGCACGACAATGGCGTCGTCTACGACGAAGCCCACGCACAGCACGAGCGCGAGCAAGGTCATGTTATTGATGGAGAATCCGAGCGCCCACATCACCGCAAAAGTGGAGACGATCGAAAGCGGCAGCGCGAGCGACGGGATGATGGTGGCCCTGCCGTTGCGGAGGAACAGGAAAATTACCAGCACGACCAGCACGACCGCCTCGATGAGCGTCGTCTGCACGGCCTCGACGGAATTGCGGATCGAAATCGAGCGGTCCATCAGGATCTGGATGCCGATGCCCGCTGGAATCTGTTGCCGGAAATCGGGGAGGCGCTTCTTCACAGCGTCGACGACGTCGATGGTGTTGGCCTCGGGCTGGCGATAGACCGCAAGATTGATCGAGCGGACGGAGTTGAACCAGCCGGCGATGCGTTCGTTCTCGACGCCGTCTTCGACCTTTGCGACTTCCTCAAGCCGCACGGGCGCGCCGTTGCGCCAGGCCACGATTACACGCTTATAGGGTTCGGCGCTCGCGATCTGCATTCCCATGTCGAGGGTCAGCGTCTGCCTGGGGCCCGACATGACACCGAGGGGCGTGCTGGAGGCTGCCGCGGCGATCGCGGTCTGGATTTCGTTGATGGAAATTCCGCGCGCGGCGGCGGCGTCGGGATTGAGGCGCACACGTACGGCGTATTTCTGCCCGCCGAACACCTGGACCTGGGCGACGCCTTCGATCTGCGAGATTTGCTGCGCCAGCAACGTATCGCCGTATTCGTGCACGGTCGAGAGCGGCAAGGTATCCGAGAACAACGTCATGAACAGAACCGGCGCGTCGGCCGGGTTCACCTTGCGGAAGCTCGGGGGCGACGGCATCTGCGACGGCAGCAAGCGCTGCGCGGCGGCAAGCGAAGTCTGCACGTCGAGCGCGGCCGCGTCGATGTCGCGGCCAAGGTCGAATTGCACCGTGATCGACGTGTTGCCAGCGGCGCTCGCCGAGGTCATCGAGCTGATGCCGGAGATGGTCGCAAGCTGCCGCTCGATCGGGGTCGCGACCGAGGCCGCCATGGTCTCCGGGCTCGCGCCTGGCAATTGGGCGGTAATGTTGATGGTCGGGAAATCGACGCGCGGGAGCGCCGCGACCGCGAGCAGCCGATAACCGAACACGCCCGCGACGATCAGCGAGACCATGAACAGCGTGGTCATCACCGGCCGGCGGATGCAGAGTTCGGGCAAGGTCATGTCAGGCCCCCGCCGGACGCTTGATGTCGACCCGAACGCCGTCGCGCAGCGACAGCTGACCTTCGGTGACCACGGTCTCGCCGGCCTTCAAGCCTTCGGCGACCAGCGAGACGCCGTCTACGCTGCGCGTGACGGTGACCGGACGGATCTTGGCAACGTTGTTTTCGATCACGAATACGAACGTCCCCTTCTGGCCGCTCTGGATCGCCCTGGTCGGCACGGTCACCACGCCGTCGTCGATGCGCAGCGTCAATTGCACGCTCACCAGGGTGCCGGGCCACAGCATCTCGTCCGCATTGTCGAAGCGGGCGCGCACCATGATGGTTCCAGTCATCACGTCGACCGTGTTGTCGATGAACGCGACGCGGCCATCCGCGACTTCGCGCATGCCCTGAGGGAAAGCCGTGACGCTCGCCTTGTCACCGGCCGCGCGCAGGCCGCCGACGAAACGCTCGGCCACGCCGAACGCTACATAGATCGGCGCCATCTGGTTGATGATGGCGAGCGGCGCGGCGGTGTCCGATGCGCGGATGACCGCGCCGGGGCGGACGCCTGAAATGCCGACACGGCCGGTGGCGGGCGCAGAGATGTCGTAGTAGGTGCGCAGCACGCGCAAGTTCTGCAGCGTCGCCTCATTCTGGGCGACAGTAGCCTTGAAGGATTCGACGTTGGTGCGGGCGTCGGCGAGCTGCACGGGCGTATAGGTGCCCTTCTCCACAAGTCCTGAGATGCGCGCGAGGTCGCGCTCCGACTTCTCGGCCTGCGCCTTGTCGCGCGCGAGCGTCGCCTCGGCCTGGCGGATCTGGGCTTCGATCGAACGCGAGTCCAGGGTGAAGAGCTGCTCGCCTTGCTTGACCAGCGCGCCGTCGGCGAAATGGACTTTCTCGATCTGGCTGTCCACGCGCGAGCGCACGGCGACGCTGACCATGGGCTGCACGGTGCCGACGGCATCGACGCGGAAAGGAAGGTTGCGCAATTCGGCGCGCGTGGCGAATACCGCGACGGCCCGTTCGGGCCGGGCCGGGCCTTGCGCGGCGGCCGGCCCGCCGCCGTTCATCGTCCACCAAGCGAATCCACCGGCGGCGGCGAACAGGGCCGCGCCGATGAGGAAAGTCAGCAGTTCCGATCTGGCGGACAATTTCATCGAATCGACCAAGCGGCCCATTCGCGGTAGCGCCTTGTGCGCCAAGTCTTGTAGATAAAGCCTTTTCCGCGGCCGCCGCTTCTACCTTTCCTCGCCCTGGACCGCAATTAGCATGCGCCTTGCGGGCCTGTTTTGCGCCCCGCGACGATGGCGCGCGAGGCACGATTTTGCGCATCAAACATAACAGGAACCCCACTAGGGTCCCTTAAATTTCGGCAATGTTGGGCGGGGTTTGGCCCGATTTCAGGCAATAAGCCCGCCTTGCTGCTCGACGAAACGGGCGATCGTATCGACCCCGGTTCCGGCCTTGAGGTTGGTAAATACGAAGGGCCGCGCGCCGCGCATCTTCTTCGCGTCGCGGTCCATGACCTCCAGCGATGCGCCGACCAGCGGAGCGAGATCAATCTTGTTGATCACAAGAAGGTCAGAGCGGGTGATGCCGGGGCCGCCCTTCCTCGGGATCTTGTCGCCGGCCGAGACGTCGATGACATAGATCGTGAGGTCCGCGAGTTCCGGCGAGAAAGTGGCGGCCAGGTTGTCGCCACCCGACTCGATCAGCACGAGGTCGAGATCGGGAAACTTGCCGCGCATCTCGGAGATCGCGGCGAGATTGATCGATGCATCCTCGCGGATCGCCGTATGCGGGCAGCCGCCGGTTTCGACGCCCATGATGCGCTCGGTCGGCAGCGCGCCGACGCGGTTCAGGATTTCGGCGTCCTCTTTCGTATAAATATCGTTGGTGATGGCGCAGATGTCGTAGCGATCGCGAAAGGCGACGCACAGACATTCCACGAGCTTGGTCTTACCCGAGCCGACCGGGCCGCCGATGCCGAGGCGCAAGGGTCCGTTGCGGGTCATGGTCACATCCCCGGACGGTAGAAGTAGAGCGCCGCGAAAGCCGCCGCAAGCAGGAAGCAAAGCGGAGCATAGAAGCGCTGGTCGAGGGTGGCGAACGGCTCCTGCGAAAATCGGCCCCGCCAGGCCGGAACATAGCCGGCGATGCCGCGTCCGGCGAACACGAACATGGCGATCAGGCCTGCGGCGCTGATTATTCCGGCCGGTACGGGAACCCGAATTAAGCCCGCGAGCGCCAGTACGACAAGGCCCGCTCCGAAAATCGCCGCGGCGGCGGCCGCGCATTGTGCGGCGCCCGGCATTGTCGTGGTGCCCGTCGCGCAGATGACGAGCGCGACCAGCTCGCGCTCATTGCGCGCCGGAAAGCGCACGCCGAAGCCCCAGGCGAGATGAAGCGCCGCTATCGCCAAGAGCAAGAGAAAAACAGTTCCGCCGAGCAAGCTCATGAGCGAAACAACCTGGTGTGCTGGGTCTCGTGACGCATGGAAGCGATATCGGAGCGCAGCGCCGCGCCGCCCACGTCGTCGAGCGTCGAGGCCGCGGCCCGCGCGGCAATGACGCGCACGCGTGGAGTGACCCGCGCGACGATTTTCACCGCATCGGTCTGGCCGAGCGGCACGAGGCGGACCGCGGCGGAAACGAGGTTGGTGGCAATCGACAGGAGATAAGCTTCGAGCGTTTCGTTCAGCGCCAGGCCGTGACCGGCGGCGGTGACACCGACCGCGACAGGAAAAGCGACTTCGCTCTTATGGATGCGTGCGAGGCGGTCGAGCGCCTTGCACGGCCAGGACGCGCGTACCGCCAGAAGAAACGCCTCGCCCTGTTTCAGGGTTTCGAGCCGGCGCTCCCTGGACGGGGAAAGCGCCGCGGCAAGCTCGGCGGCTTCCACGAGCGCCACGTCGTTGCCCTGCTCGACGGCCTGATGCGCCGCGGCCAGCAGCACCGCATCGGACCACGGGCCGCCATGCTCGAGCAGATCGTCGAGCCAGGCTTCGAGCGTCGCAGCACTCTTGATGTCGCCGGCCTCAACCATCCATTCGATACCGTGGCTATAGGCGAAGGCGCCGACCGGAAAGCTCGGCGACAGCCAGACCATCAGAGGAAGAAAGCCCGGCGATTTCTCAGTGGCCATGGCCATGCCCGTGCTTCTTGCCGTGCGTGTGATCGTGGCCGTGATCGTGGCCGTGATCGTGGCCGTGATCGTGGGAATGATCGTGGTCGTGCGCGTGATCGTGCGCGTGATCGTGGCCATGGTCGTGGTCGTGATCATGATGACCATGGGCGCGAGCCGTTTCTTCGGCATAGGCGCCGCCTTCGGGGTCGAACGGCGCCTCGACATGGGAGACTTTGGCCCCGAGCTTCGCGAGCATTTCTTCCAGCACATGATCGCGGGCGATGCGGATACGGTCGGGCAGGATTTCCGCCGGTACGTGCCGATTGCCGATGTGCCAGGCGACGCGCGCGAGCAAATGCGCATCCCCCTCGATCTCGACGATGGGCTCGGCCGCCGCCACGACGCGCACGAAGCGGCCGTCCTCGAGCTGCAACCCGTCGCCATGCCTGAGCAAGGTGGCGTCGGCGAGATCGAGCAGGAATACCGTATCCGCCGTCCCGCGCATGGCCACGCGGCGGCGGTGGCGGCCGTCGTGCGGCAGCTCGATCCGGTCCGCCTCTTTCGAGCGGTCCCAATTTCCTGCCGAGAGCACCTTGGTTGCGCGGATCATGCTTCTCCTCGTCATCCCGGCCAAGCGAGCCCGCGAAAGCGGGCGAACGCGAGCCGGGATCGTATCATTTCTGCTGCGAACGATCCCGGGTCTCGCCGCCACGCGACTCGCCCGGGATGACGTGTTTGTATCAAAACAAGAAATACCGCTGCGCCATGGGCAGCACCTTGGCCGGTTCGCAGACTAGCAGCTTGCCGTCGGCGCGCACTTCATAGGTCTCGGCGTCGACCTCGATATTGGGCGTGGCGTCGTTGTGGATCATGTCCTTCTTCGAGAGTTTGCGGGTGTTCTCGACGGCGACGAATTGCTTCTCGACGCCGAGCTTCTGCCGCAGCCCGTTCTCCATCGCCGCTTTCGAAACGAAGACCACCGAGGACGCCGTGCGGGCACGGCCGAAGGCGCCGAACATGGGCCGGTAGTGCACCGGCTGCGGGGTCGGGATCGAAGCGTTCGGATCGCCCATCTGGGCCGCCACGATCGAACCGCCCTTGATGATCATATCCGGCTTCACGCCGAAGAAGGCCGGCGACCACAGCACGAGGTCGGCGAGCTTGCCCTTCTCGACCGAGCCGATGTGCTTCGACACGCCCTGCGCGATCGCCGGATTGATCGTGTATTTGGCGATGTAGCGTTTGGCGCGGAAATTGTCGTTGCCCTTTTCGCCTGGAAGACTGCCGCGCTGCTTCTTCATCTTGTCGGCGGTCTGCCAGGTGCGGATCACGACCTCGCCGATGCGGCCCATGGCCTGGCTGTCGGACGACATCATTGAGATCGCGCCGAGATCGTGCAGGATGTCCTCGGCGGCGATGGTCTCGCGCCGGATGCGGCTCTCGGCGAACGCCAGGTCCTCGGCGATGCCCGGATCGAGATGGTGGCAGACCATCAGCATGTCGAGGTGCTCGTCGAGGGTGTTCACGGTGAAGGGCCGCGTCGGATTGGTGGACGACGGCAGCACGTTCGGCAGGCCCGCGACCTTGATGATGTCGGGCGCGTGGCCGCCGCCGGCACCTTCGGTATGAAAGGCGTGAATGGTGCGGCCCTTGAACGCCGCGATCGTATCCTCGACGAAGCCGGATTCGTTCAGCGTGTCGGAGTGGAGCATCACCTGCACGTCGAACTTTTCTGCGACCGAGAGACAACAATCGATCGCCGCCGGCGTGGTGCCCCAGTCCTCGTGCAGTTTCAGCGCGCAGGCGCCGCCGAGGATCTGCTCTTCGAGCGCGGCGGGCAGCGCGGCGTTGCCCTTGCCGGAAAAGCCGAGATTGACCGGGAAATCGTCGGCGGCCTGGATCATGCGCCCGAGGTGCCATTCGCCCGGCGTGCAGGTGGTAGCGTTGGTGCCGGTGGCCGGGCCGGTGCCGCCGCCGAGCAAGCTGGTGACGCCCGACATCAGCGCGTCGTCGATCTGCTGGGGCGAGATGAAATGGATGTGGCTGTCGAAGCCGCCGGCGGTGAGGATTTTCCCCTCGCCCGCGATCGCCTCGGTGCCGGGGCCGATGATGATGGTGACATTCGGCTGGATGTCCGGGTTGCCGGCCTTGCCGATGGCAGCGATGCGGCCGTCCTTGATGCCGACGTCGGCTTTCACGATGCCCCAGTGATCGAGGATCACCACGTTGGTGATGACCGTATCGACGGCGCCGGCCGCGCGGGTGACCTGCGATTGGCCCATGCCGTCGCGGATGGTCTTGCCGCCGCCGAACTTCACCTCTTCGCCGTAGGTGGTGAAATCCTTCTCGATCTCGATCACGAGCTCCGTGTCGGCAAGCCGAACCTTGTCCCCGGTGGTGGGGCCGAACATGCCGGCATAGGCGGCGCGGGACATTTTCATCGCGGACCTCAGGGGTTTAGTTCGGACCGACCAGGCCCGGCGGCCGTGACTTCGGCGGCCGTCAGGCGCACGCATTTACGGAGGATCACGCGATCCTGGTCGTCGATGGCGAATTCGAGCTGGTCGCCGGCGTTGAGTTCCCATCGGCGGCGGAGCTCAACCGGGATCGTGAGCTGGCCCTTGCTGGTAAGGGTGGCTCGCATTCGGTATGGCCTGCGGTAGGGCATTTTGGCTTTCTCCTTACATTTGCCTTACAAATGTAAGGAACATATCGTTCAGCCCGTTGTGAATCAAGCGATTCAAAGCTTTCCCATAACCCCTTGGCGGAACCCGTAAACCTCCCGCTTTCCAGCGAGCGCCACCAACGTCACCTCGCGGGTCTGGCCGGGCTCGAAGCGCACGGCCGTGCCCGATGGGATGGCGAGCCGCATGCCGCGCGCCTTGGCCCGGTCGAAGCGCAAAGCCGGGTTGGTCTCGTAGAAGTGGTAATGGCTGCCGACCTGGATCGGCCGGTCGCCGGTATTGGCCACTTTCAGCGTGATGGTGGGCCGGCCGGCATTGAGTTCCACGTCCCCCTTGGCCGCGATGATTTCGCCCGGCACCGGCCGGGCCTTGCCCCTCTTCTTAGAGCCGCCGCGGATCGGGTCGTGCACGGTGACGAGCTTGGTGCCGTCGGGGAAGGTCGCTTCCACCTGCACGTCGTGGATCATCTCAGCGACGCCATCCATGACCTGACTGGCTTTGAGGATTTTCGCGCCGAACTGCATGAGCTGCGCCACGGTCTTGCCGTCGCGAGCGCCCTCGACCACCGCATCGGATATAAGCGCGATTGCTTCGGGATGGTTGAGCTTGACGCCGCGCTTGAGGCGCTTGCGCGCTACCTCCGCAGCCATGGCGATCAAGAGCTTGTCCTTCTCCCGGGGTGTCAGGTTCATGGATTCCTCCCGAGTACCTAAAGGGTGAAAGCGTGCGGCGGTGCGCAGTCGAGCGCGCTGAGCGCGGCGAGCAACGCCCGGCGAAGCGTAAAGCCGTCGGGCGCAATGAGTCGCGCGATCAGGATTCCGTCAAACGCGCTGGCGCCGGCTTCGATTTCATTTCCGAATGCCGCGCGCAGCGCACCGAGCCGCGTCTCCGCATCGGGCGCGACTTGCACGATTGTCGCGATCGCGGCCGCGCCCGCAGCCACCGCCGGTCGCGCCAAAATCTTCTCAATGCTTCCATCGAGCGTGAGCGCGTCGGCGAACGCGAGTTTACCGTCGCGGCGGATACGCCACTGGTCCCGCCAGGTGCCGGACCGCACGCGCTCGTCCATCGCTGTGCGGCCGAACACGATCGCTTCGCAGATGGTGAGCCGCGCATCGGCCGCGACGTCCGCATCCAAGGTTCGCGCGACCCGGGCGCGGTCGAACAGAATGGTTTCCTGCGGCAGCCAGTCGAGCCGGGCGCCTGAGCGGGCTTCGAGACGCAGCGTGATGCGTGCCGCCGGACCGGTGGAGCGGTAGATTTTCTCCGCCGCCTGGCTGGTGAGCGCGACGCGCGAACCCTCCCCGGCTTCCACCGCGATCTCGAGCCGGTCGCCGCCGACAATGCCGCCGCCGGTATTGATCAGGATCGCCTCGAGCGCATCTTCGGCGAGCCGCGGGAAACGCAGGCGTAGCGGCCCTGACTCTTCGACCTCGTAGGCTTCGGTGCCGCCCTCGACTGCGCGCGCGACGAGCCGCACCGCGCCGATGGCGCGGATCGAAGGCGGCAGACCCGCCTTTACATCAGAGGGAGAGACGTTGACGGACATCGGTTTGCTGCATTGCCTCGCGGTCGCCGGAGAGCACGATCTGCCCGCGCTCCATCACCGCGAAGCTGTCGGCAAGCTCCTTGGCAAAATCGAAATACTGTTCCACCAGCAGGATCGCGATGCCGCCCCGGTTGCGCAAGTACTTAATTGCGTTGCCGATATCCTTGATGATCGAAGGCTGGATGCCCTCGGTCGGCTCGTCGAGCACGAGAACCTTCGGCCGCATCACCAGCGCGCGCGCGATGGCGAGCTGTTGCTGCTGGCCGCCGGAGAGGTCGCCGCCGCGGCGGCGCAGCATATCCTTCAGCACCGGAAACAGCGAATAGACGTCGTCGGGCACGTCGCGGCTGCCGCGCGGCAAGGGCGCAAAGCCGGTCTCCAGATTCTCCTCGACGGTCAGCAGCGGAAAAATCTCGCGGCCCTGCGGCACATAGCCGACACCGAGCCGCGCGCGTTCATAGGGCACGAGCTTGGTGATGTCCTTGCCGTCGAGCACGATCGATCCCGCGCTGATCGGCTGCTGGCCGACGATGGCGCGCAGCAAGCTCGTCTTGCCGACGCCGTTCCTACCGAGCACGCAGGTGACCCTGCCCGGCTCGACGTTGAGCGAAATCCCGCGCAGCGCCTGCGCGGCGCCATAGAAGAGATCGATGCTTTTCACTTCGAGCATGTGAATCTCACGTCGTCATTCCGGGGGCCGAGCGAAGCGAGGCAACCCGGAATCCATAACCACCGACTGTGGATATAGATTCCGGGCTCGCCGCTACGCGGCGCCCCGGAATGACAGGATAGGTCTCAAGCATCCTCGTCAGCGCCCCAAATACACTTCGATCACCCGCTCGTCGGCGGAAACCTGATCGAGCGAGCCCTCGGCCAGCACCGAGCCCTCGTGCAGCACGGTGACGCGCACGTTGAGCTCGCGCACGAAGCTCATGTCGTGCTCGACCACGATGACCGTGCGGTCGCGGTTGATCTCGCGCAGCAGCTCGGCGGTTTGGTGCGTTTCCGCGTCGGTCATGCCGGCGGCGGGCTCGTCGACGAGGAGTAATTTCGGCTCCTGCGCGAGCAGCATGCCGATCTCGAGCCATTGCTTCTGGCCGTGCGAGAGACGGCCGGCCAGGCGGCTGCGATAATCGGTGAGTCTCACGATTCCGAGGAGCTCATCGATGCGGTCGCGCGCCTGCGGGCTCGGGCGCCAGAACGCCGCGGCCCGCGCATTCCGGTTGCCGGCGAGCGCCAGCACCAGGTTGTCGTCGACCGAATGGTGGTCGAACACGGTTGGCTTCTGGAACTTGCGGCCGATGCCCAAGAGCGCAATCGCGGCCTCGTCGAGCTTGGTCAGATCGATTTCGCCGCCGAACAGCACGTCGCCCTCGTCGGGTCGGGTTTTGCCGGTGATCACGTCCATCATCGTGGTCTTGCCGGCTCCGTTGGGGCCGATGATGGCCCGCATCTCGCCGGGCTCGACCACGAGCGACAATTTGTTCAACGCGCGGAAGCCGTCGAACGAGACGCTGACGCCATCGAGGTAAAGGAGCGATTGCGGAGAGGTGCCGGCGACCATGGCGCTACTCCGCCGCCTTCGGCATCGGCTCTGGAGCCCGGCCGTTCACGGGCTCCTTGCCGAACCAGTCGGAGATCGTGCCGACGATGCCCTTGGGCAACAGCAGCGTGACCAAGATGAACAATCCACCGAGCGCGAACAGCCAGTAGGGGGCGAGCGCCACGGTCGTGTAGGGCGAGATGAAGAAGCCGAATACCAGCGCGCCGAAGGTCGCGCCGACCGCAAGCGGATGGCCGGCCTGCACGAGGCTTACGATGGCGAGCAGCACGGCCACGGAAAGCGGCCCGACGTAACCGGCCAGGACCCCCGCCGCGTTGGGCGAGAAAGACGCAATGAGAAGCGGCAAAGCCCAGGCTGCGGCAGCGGCGGCCGCGCCAATCAGCGCGCCCACGATCGCTTGGCGCATCCAGATCGTAATTCCGATCAGGGCGATGGCCGAAATCACGCCGAACTCCCAGTAGGTAACGACGGAGCCGCCGGTGAAGAAGGTCTTGGCGTAATTCACCACCACGGCGCCGAGCGCGGCGCCGACCAGCGTGCCGCGGCCGCCGACTGCGACCCAGATCACGATCTCGATGGAATTGGCCGGAGAGAACTCGCTCGGATTGATGATGCCGACCTGGGGCACGTAGAGCGCGCCGGCGAGACCGGCCAGGCTAGCCGAGAGTACGAAGGCGACGAGCTTGTAGTTCTCGACCCGGTAGCCGAGGAAGCGGACGCGCGATTCCTCGTCGCGGATCGCGACCAGGACCTTGCCGAATTTCGACTTCACCAGCCACTGACAGAGCAGGAAGCCCAAAGCCAATGCCAGCGCCGAGAGGAAGAACAACACCGCGCGCGTCGTCGGTGCCTGGACGTTGAAGCCGAGGATGTCCTTGAAATCGGTGA